>NC_014838.1:600000-793953 GCF_000175935.2 Pantoea sp. At-9b | reverse complement strand
AACAAAACTGCAACAGCGGAATGCTGCATGGGTTCACAGAGGACAGGAGTAGCCGGGAGGAGGGAGTATGTGTCGCGGCACGATAACGCCTGCCGCGACACAGAGGGCGGGTTATTAAATCAGAACGGTCCCCATTTAATCGACACGCCAATCAACAGCATCACGACGCAGATGGCAAACCACACGGCAATCAGCGGGGCAATAAAACGTAGCCATTTACCAAACGGGATACCGGCGGTCGCCAGTACCGCCATCAGCACGCCCGAGGTCGGGCTGATGCAATTCACAATACCTTCACCCAGCAGCACCGTTTGCACCGTGACCTGGCGGGTCAGGCCGAGGTTATCACCCAGCGGAGAGAAGATGGGGATCAGCACGGCCGATTCTCCAGAACCGGAGGAAATGCCGAAGTGAATCAACGCGGCGCTGATAAACATGCCAATGGCCGCGACTTTTTGCGGCACCGGAGCCAGTAAATCCGTCAGGAAGCCGACGATAGGATCGAGCACATGGCCCTGTTGCAGCACCAGAGACACCGCACCCGCCAGACCGACAATAAAGCCACCTTTTACCAGGCCAGAGCAGCCTGAAAGGAAGGTATTGGCAATATCGGTGCCGGACATCCGGCCAATCAAACCGACAACAATCGCCAGCAGGACAAACATCGCTGACATTTCATTGGTGCCCCAATGCAGCCTGACCGCACCGCTGATAAAAATGATCAGCGCTAACGCACAGGTCGCCAGTATCAGCTTATGTCGCGGCGTCACCACCAGCGTAGCGTCCTGGGCCTCTGTCTGTTTTGGCCGTAACTCACCGGCCTGACGTGCTTTACGCACTGACCAGATCAAATAGCCCATCGCGCTCAGCGCAAACAGTAAAAAGGTCAGCCCGCGCAGCAGCATGCCGGAGAAAATCGGCAACTGTGCCAGGTGCTGTGTCAGCCCGGTGGTGGCCGGGCCTAATACCGAGACATTAAATCCAGCCGCGCAGGAGAGGTAGACCAGCGAAGCACCCAGAATCGGCGACAGCCCCAGCGAACGCGCCACCAGCAGTCCGATAGGAACGAAGGCGACCACCGCATTGATCACCGCGCCTGTGGTGCCGAGAATGGCGAAAATCACACCAAAGATCAGGATGATGCGGGTATCGCTCAGGCGAGTGCTACGGGCAAGGGAGTTCAGCGCGGTTTTGATCGCCCCGGTAGATTCCACTACCGCCAGCACGCCACCGGTGAACAAGATCAAAAAGATAATCGGTGCGGCTTTCACCATACCATCGGCAATCGCGGTGAAGATCTCCAGCGGATAAACCCCAGACTGCGGCACAGCATGCAGACTCCCTTTCACCGCAAACTTAATGCCCTCGCGGGTTTCGTAATCGAATGCGCCAGCCGGAATCAGCCAGGTGGCGACAGCCGCTACCACCAGCATTATAAACAGCAGCAGATACGGGCTTTGTCCGGCGGGACGCGCCTTTGGCACGGTGGCGGAGGGCGCAATATTTACCTGACTCATGCCACATCACCTGCGGTGTTGTCGCCGAGGATAATACCGGCAACCAGAGCGGCTCGCGGCACGATATCGACAATATTGATATGTTCATGACGTGCATGGATACCGCGACCCGTGGCACCCAGACCATCGAGAGTGGGCAGTCCCAGTGCGGCGGTAAAATTACCATCGCTGCCACCGCCCACCGCTTTGCCTTCAACGGCAAAACCGAGCTGCAAGGCAATGCGTTGGGCACGTTCCAGCAGCAGGGTGGACGCCGGGGTTTGCCGCATCGGCGGTCGTCCCTGTTCACCGCTGATGCTGAGGGTGATCCCCGGCATCACCGCTTGCAGATTGCTGATGGCGTGATGAATTCGCTGTGCTTCTTCTTCACTGGTCACACGGGTATCAATGCCCAACTCGGCATGATCCGCCACCACATTGATGCGGCTACCGCCATGGGCGATACCGACATTTACCGTAGTGCCGCGTTGCGGGTCGTTCAGGGCGTGCAGGGCGTGGATTTGATAGGCCATCTCCTGCACCGCGCTGATCCCTTCTTCGGGATTGTTGCCTGCATGGGCCGCCAGTCCGGTGATCACCACGTCATAACGTCCGGTACCTTTGCGCGCGATTTTCAATGCACCGCTGCCCACTTCCGCCGGTTCTACCACCAGCACCTGCTCTGAGCCGATTGCATGGCGGCCAATCCAGTCGCTGGAGCTGGGGCTACCCACCTCTTCGTCGCTGTTGCACAGGAACACAATGCGTTGATCGGCCAGCAAATTCAGTTGCACCAGGGCGCGTACCGCCCAGATGGCCTGCACCAGCCCGGCTTTCATATCCAGTACGCCCGGGCCATAGAATTTGCCATCTTCTTCACGTAGCGCTAACTCGCCATGATCCCAGACGGTATCAAAATGGCCGATTAGCGTGGTTTGCGGGCCATGTTCACCCAGCGCAAAGCGCAGATGGTTGCCATAGTGCGGTTGATGATCGACTTCAGCGCTGATCCCCAGTCGCTGTTGAAAAATACCCTGTAGCACTTCGCCACAACTGTCGACGGCGGCTTTATCGAGTGAGGGGGATTCCGCCTGCACCAGTCGTTTGATATCACCCAGAATCTCGTCGGCGTGCTGCTGTAAGTAATTTTTTATATGGTTCATTTATGTTTTCCTGCCTTAGTCCAGACGGCAGTATGCGCAGAAAAGCCAACGGTTAAAAATGAACTGGAAATGCTAGAATTGTTGACCTGAAAGCAACAGATAGGCTTCTCTTATGACCAGTGCCGCTTATCCCGAGAAAGCGATAAGTTATTTATATGAAGTAGGGATGCAGGGCGGCATCCGGCGTGCCGCCGATGCGCTGGGAATTAATCCTTCGGTGGTTAGCCGTCAGCTGGCGTTACTGGAGCGTAGCTTGCAACTGCCGCTGCTGGAACGACGTGGACGCAATGTGGTGCTGACAGAGGCCGGTAAGCTACTGGCCGAGGACTACGCGCAGACCACGCAGCGACGCAAACTGCTGGAGCGGCAACTGCGGGATATGCGGCATATGCGCGGCGGATCGGTGACGCTGCGTATCGGCCAGGGCATGGTGGAAGAGGTGGTTAACCATGTTTTGAAGGAGTTCTCCGTCGCCTGGCCGGGGGTGTTTATCGATATCAGTTCGGGTGACATGCAAACCACCGTTGATCTGATTATGCGCGGTGAGGTGGATATGGCGGTCGGTTTTGGCACGGCCGGGCCGCCGGGCTTAAAAAGCCATAGCTTTGTGCGCGGGCCCATCTGCGCCATCGTTACCCGGGAACATGCGATCGCTAACTTTCCATTGATCACGGTGGCGGAGTTGACCCAGCACCGACTGATCACCATGAGCGATACGTTTGGCCTGCAACGTTACCTCAGCGCCATCTTCAAGAGTGAGGGGCAGGTGCTGGCCCCGGCATATTGCTGCAACCTGTTTTCCAGTGCGCTGGCGCTGTGTCAGGCCGGATTGGGTATTGCGTTTATGACGCAACAGGCGGTGCCGCGCGCCTTGCTGGAGCAGGGATTACGGGCGATCCCCATTGACCACCGTATCGCGCGCGAAAGCCAGTGCCATTTGCTGCGTAGCGTCGATCATCGCTTCACCCCAGCTGCCAGCTATCTCTGGCAGCTGTTGTGTAACTTTTTCTATGAGTCAGAAATTAAGGAATGATTTTCGCCTGACGGAATTGGCTAAACAGATCAAAAAACATCTGGTCAGTGGCGCGATAGTGACTGAAACCGGCACGGCGAATTTTGCTGCCATCGCCGAACATGTCGTAATCCCAGCTAAAAACAAAGTCGGCAAAGCGTCCGTCATTTAATTGCAGAAGATCGGTTTGTCGCAGTCCGGCCTGTTCAGCCAACGTCTGCCACTGCGGGCGATAGTCGCGGAACAACTGTTGGAAAGAGAGCGCAGCGGCAGGTGCACAATCAAGTTCGAACCAACGAGCAATGGCGGGCCAGAGTTCACTCCAGCGCCACAGGTCGCCGTTGTTAACGTTAAACGCCTGGTTACGTGCTGCATCATTTTCTGCTGCCCAAACGGTTGCTGCGGCCAGCAAGGTTCCATCTGTATGATCAACCATGCTGTTCCAGGTGGCGGGTGACGCGGGGAAACGTAACGGCAACGCCAGCGCCCGACATAACGACGCATACAGCGCGATACTCAGCGCCAGGTTCATCATATTACCGGCTACCTGACTACCGACCACCCCCGGACGCAGTGCGCTCCAGGACCAGGATTTGCCCCGCTGGTATGCCGAAAGCCACGCCAGCTGTGCTGCATTAAACTCCGCGCCCGCAACCTCAGGATCGCTCTCGCGTGCCGGGGTTTTGAAACGGCCCAGATGGGCACCATAAACTTTGTATCCCTGCATCAGGCTGACATGCCGTAACGGTGCAACGGCATCGATGCCCTGCACCAGGTTGCGCAGCATCGCGAGATTAGGCTCCACCATCGTTGACCAGTCGGGGGCATCCAGCCAGGCACTGTAGAAGATGTGGGTCACGTCAGTCAGTCCGGCCAGAACTGCGGCACTACGGCTACTGTCCAGCAGGTCAACGTTGACCAAGGGGATGGGCTGCGTGGCTGGTGTCTGTTGGCGGGTTAGCCCGATAACTTGCCACTGCTGCGCCAGCAGCGTCTCTACCAGTTTACTGCCGACGATGCCGGTGGCGCCTGCAACCAGCGCAACGTTTTGCGGTGATGAGTGATGCATAGATGATCTCCGAAGGATGTGATAGCGGCATTCTCATCTATTATTTTTTGTGGTTATATCCCTCATATTTGATGTCACTTATCACAGAATTTAATAAATGAACAACAAACTCAATGCCATCGCCACCTTTATCCGGGTGGCAGAAGCGGGTTCTTTCTCTGCGGCTGCACGGCAAACTGGTAGCAAGCAATCGGCGATCAGCCAGCAGATTGCCGCGCTGGAAGCGGAGTTAGGCGTGGTGTTGTTGCGACGGACCACCCGCGCGATGGCGCTGACAGAAGCGGGTGCACAGTATCTGCAACAGATTCGACCGTTGATGGAAGCGATGGATGACATTGAGGTACAACTGCGACCGGCGCACCAGCAATTGCAGGGCAACCTGCATATCCAGCTTCCCAGCGGCATTGGACAACTGTTATTGCCGCATCTACTGCGTTTCCAGCAGGAACATCCGGGCATCCGTCTGGATGTGGCGCTGGATGATCGGCTGGCTGAGGTGATCAGCGAAGGGGTTGATGTGGCTCTGCGGCTGGCGGAACAGCCCCCGGCGCATATGGCAGCGCGTCAGTTGGCGCGCGTCACCACGGTGTTGGTGGCGTCCCCGGCGTTACTCGGCGATCAACCGCTACGCGAGGTGGCGCAGTTGCGGGACTTTCCCCATGTGCGTTTCGCCGGCATCGCGAAAGACGCACCTCTCACCTTAATGTCTGGCGAGGAAACCCTCAGCATCCCGGTAAATACGGTGTTCAGAGCCAACACCAGCCAGGTGTTGATGCAGGCGATTACCGCCGGATTGGGCATTGGCGGGCTGCAACTGCCGTTGGGTGCTGCGGCGTTGTCAGCGGGTACCCTGGTGCAGGTGCTACCGGAGTACCGCTTGCCGGATCGTTACTTGTATGCCGTTTTTCCCGACGCGCGTTTTATTCCGCAGCGCGTCAGAACCGTCGTAGAACGACTCTGCGCCGCCATCCAGATGATGCCGGGATTTTAGCGTTGGCCCAACCACACCGACACTTCGACATCGTCACCAAATGGCAGGGAAAGGAAGCCACCCCCACTTGCCCGCACGCGTGCCAGATACGCCGGGCTGTAATCGGCGTCATCAGCAATAATCAGTGCGCCAGGCCGCAGATGGGCCGCTGCCAACTGCAAAATGTCAGGATAAAGCGCTTTGGCACCATCCAATACCAGCATATCGATCGCAGAGGGGAGATCTGTGGCTAATGTTTCTAATGCATCGCCCTCACGTATCTCAATCAAATCGCTGACACCCGCATCGGCAAAGTGATTGCGCGCCAGCGCCACTTTGGCGGGTTCAAATTCGCTGGTGATCACCTTCCCGCCGCCATTATCGCGTAGCGCGGCGGCCAGGTGCAGCGTAGAAAGGCCAAATGAAGTACCAAATTCAACAATGTTTTTCGCCTTACTACTGCGCGCCAGCATATACAGCAATCTACCGGTCTCGCGTGAGACTGCCAACGGAACGTCTTTAAGCTGGCTATAAAGTTCGCGATACGCGGTTTTACTCTGCATCAGACGAGTGTGTTCCTCTTCAGACAGCGCAGCCAGTCCAGCGTGACTGGCCGGGGTGATGTTGTCTGCCAGTTCGAACAGATAAGCCAGCAGTGGCGCGAGCGGGGCGGAAGTTAAGGTATTCATCACAATTTTTCCTGTGTTGTACGGTGGATTTCGACCTGCGTTCAGAATACGATGAATTCATCGCATTTCACTATTCGCGTTCAGGAAAAAGGGATGAGCGAGCGTCGTAACCTACGGATTTCAGAAAGGAAAAAGCCAAAGCAAGCCCGTTCAAGTGAGCTGGTTTTCGCGATTCTTGAAGCTGCTACTCAGGTTTTGGCGCAGGAAGGTGCAACGCGCTTTACCACCGCGCGGGTCGCTGAGCGTGCCGGGGTCAGTATTGGCTCGCTGTACCAATATTTCCCGAATAAGGCGGCGATTCTGTTCCGTCTGCAAAGTGAGGAGTGGCAGCGCACGGGTGGGCTGCTGGGGGATATTCTGCGTGATCGAACACGCAGTGCCAGGCAGCGATTGCACGATTTAACCCTGGCCTTTTTACAATCGGAATGCGAAGAGGCGGCGATGCGCACGGCGCTCAACGACGCGGCGCCACTTTATCGTGATGCGCCGGAAGTCCAGCAGGCACGAGCCACCGGTGAGCACATCGTCAGCGAATTTTTACGCGAAGTGCTGCCGAAGTTACCTGAAGATGCGCGCGAAAGGGCCGCGGATGTGCTCAACAGCACCCTGGGAAATGTGGGGAAGCAGTTTTCGGAAACGCCGCGCTCATCAGAAGAAATTCAGGCTTATGCGGCGGATATGGCTGCCATGTTCTGTGCCTGGATCAGGGAAAAAGGCGGCAATTTGCAGTAATAATTGGTCTGGAAATCTCTGAAAGCGGTGAACAATCTGATAATTCACATTCTCATTAATCCACACCGCGAGTAAGCTGAATAAAACCTTTGAAGCCGGATGGATTTGACGGCGCACAGATACAGGAGAGCAAAATGGCAGTGAAAATGATTGCGGTGGATATGGATGGCACGTTTCTGGATGACAACAAGCAGTACAACAAACAGCGCTTTCTGCGTCAGTACGCGTTGCTGAAAGAGAAGGGCATCCGTTTCGTGGTCGCCAGCGGCAATCAATATTATCAGCTGCTGCGCTATTTTCCTGAAATCAAAAACGAAATTGCCTTCGTGGCAGAGAACGGCGCCTGGGTATCGGACAGCAACGAAGAGATTTTCTGTGGTGAACTGGCTCCGGAAGCGGTACATCAAATTCTCGACATTCTGGCAAAAGAGCCGGAGATCAGTACCGTGGTGTGTGGTCGTAACGGTGCCTATGTGCATACCTCGATGCCGGATGAGGTCATGGCAATGCTCGCCAACCATTATCATCGTCTGGAAAAACGCGACAACCTCTACGATATCGATGACACCATCTTTAAATTTTCGCTGAACCTGGCACACGAAGGCGTTGAGGCGTTACTGGTGCGTCTGCATACGGAACTGAATGCGATCGAAAACATCATGCACCCGGTATCCAGCGGCTTTGGTTTTGTTGATCTGATTATCCCCGGCTGTCATAAGGCGCATGGTATCGCGTTGTTGCAGGAGAAATGGGGTATCGATGATTGTGAAGTGCTGGCGATTGGCGACAGCGCGAACGACCTCGAAATGCTGCGTCAGGCGTGCTACAGCTTTGCGATGGCGAATGCTGCCGCACCCGTCAGTGCGGTGTCGCGTTACAAAACCGAAAGCAACAATGATGAAGGGGCACTGAATGTGATTGCACGCCTGCTGGCGCGTGAATTTCCGTTTGCTTAATCATTTAGGGTCGCGGCGCGATGTGAATCACGCCGCGACCCTGCTCGTCCTGCTAGCGAAAATAATCGGTTTCGCGCATATCCTGCAACAACCCTGGCCCCGCTGGCTGCCAGTTAAAGGTCTGACGTGTCCAGGCGCTGGACGTCGGATTATCGGTAGCGGCAAAACGCGCCATCCAGCCCAGCCATTGCTGTGCCTCGTCTGGTGTCAGGCTTTTTACCGGCAGAGATAACCCTGCACCAATGGTTTCTGCGATCTGGCGGAAGGGAATGCCTTCTTCCTGCACCGCATGCAGAATGGTGCCTGCCTGCGCCTGTTCCGCCGCCAGGCAAAACAGCTCAGCAGCGTCAAAACGATTGACCGCAGGCCAGCGGTTTTCCCCGTTCTCCACGTAAAACGCCGCGCCTTTTTCCTTTGCCAGGTTAATCAGAATCGGCACAAAACCATGATCGCCCGCGCCATGAACGGTGGGCGGTAAGCGCACCAACGCCACGCGCACCCCTTTTTCCGCCAGCGTCAGTGCGGCTACGTTGGAAGCTGAACGCGGATGCGCACCTGCGACCGGTTGATCCTGCTCGGTGGCCAATCGTCCCGGTGCAACCAACGCAGTACCGGAGGTGACAATCAGTGGCCGATCGGAACCGGCCAGTTCCTCACCCATGGCTAAAATCGCCTGTTGATCGACAGCAGCGGCATGATCCATCCGGCTAAAGTCATGGATATAGCCAGCGTGAATCACGCCATCACTTTGCCGCACTGCTGCGCGCAGGCTGGCACTGTCTTCCAGATCGCCGCGTAACACCGTCACGCCCTGCTGGTGCAGCTGGGCAGCTGACGCATCGCTCCGCGCCAGCCCCAGCACCGCGTGACCACGCGCGTGGAGTTTTTTCACAATGGCTGAGCCGACAAAGCCGCTCGCTCCGGTCACAAAAATTCGCATATTCGTGCTCCTCACAGGCTGTTAACAGGCACTATGATAAAAGCCTGCGATCGGGTGAACAGACGTGAGCTTATACGAGTATTGAGACTAACAGGATAAACACCATGACGATGCAAGACGATAATCTGCTGGGCAATTATCTGCGCGAACGCCGCCAGCGGCTGGATGCTGCCCGACTCGGTTACCCGATGCAGCGCCGTCGCACGCCGGGTTTGCGCCGCGAAGAAGTGGCGGTTCGCGCCTGCGTCAGCACCACCTGGTACACCTGGCTAGAGCAGGGCAGAGGCGGTGCGCCGTCAGAAGTGGTGCTGGAGCGGTTAGCGAAGGCGCTGGAGCTGAGCGCCGCCGAGCGCGATCACCTGTTTTTGCTGGCTCAGAACCGTCTGCCGGGCGTCAGTTGGCAGGGCGGGGTGAGCGTCTCACCCTCGTTGCAACGGGTGCTGGACAGCATGCCAGCCACGCCTGCGCTGGTGAAAACCGCCGAGTGGCAAGTGGTGGCATGGAATCGGGCCGCCACCAAAGTGTTTACCGATTACGCGCAACTGCCGCCCGAGCAACGCAATATCCTGCTCATGATGTTTCGTGATGAGCAGATGAAAAAGCGCTTGCCCGAGTGGGAGAAGGTTACACGCGGAATGGTGGCAAACTTCCGCGCCGATGTGGCGCGCACCGGGGCCAGCGAGCATGTGCGTGCGCTGGTGGACGAGTTGTGTGCCATGAGCGAAACTTTTCGCCAGCTGTGGCAATCGCAGGAAGTCAGCCAGCATGGCGAAGGGATCAAGCAACTCTTGCTACCGGATGAAGGGGTGCTGGAGTTGGAGTACAGCACCTTCGCCGTGGAGGGTAAACCCGGCCTGAGCCTGGTGGTGTTTAATCCGCGTCAGGAGCAGGACCAGATGTGCATGATGCGTCTGATGGCGCGCCCGTAGCTGCGCGGTAGTTAGCGGCCATTTCGTCCAGCGCGGCCTGATGCTCCAGTCCCCATTGATACATCTGTTCTATCGGGGCGGCAAAGGTCATGCCGAGCGGTGTCAGGCGATAATCGACTTTCGGCGGAACCACCTCATAAACATGACGCGCGATCAGGCCGCGTTGTTCCAGTTCTTTCAGCGTTTGAAACAACATCTTCTTCGAAATCCCCTGCAAACTGCGCTGAAGTTCCCCAGTGCGGGCGCGTTGGTTCGGCCAGTGATACAGCGCATGCAACACCATGCTGCTCCACTTCAGGGAAAAAAGATCCATCAGGCGGCGCGGCGGTGAATCCGCGAAGAACATCAGTTTACCGTCAACCCAGGCAGGCATAAGCTTATCTCCTCAGGTGGTCACCAAATGGTGACTACTATCAATTCTGAACCTTGTTCTTTATAGTCTGCCGCCTTCACACAGCCATTGCCACAAGCTTTCGGAGGCGCAATGAAAATCAACGCGTTAGTCGCAACCCATGCCACACAACCTCTCTTATCCGGCCAGATCGCGCTGCGCAGCGTGCAGGCGCAGGATGTCAAAATCGAAATCCTCTACTGTGGCGTTTGCCACTCGGACCTGCATATGGCGCGCAATGAGTGGGGCGTCAGTAACTACCCCTTAGTGCCGGGTCATGAAATTGTCGGACGCGTGATCGCTACAGGCGAGGCGGTGAGCCATTTTCAGGTTGGGGATGTGGTCGGTGTGGGCGTGATGGTCGATTCCTGCCGAAGCTGTCATTTCTGCCAGCAGCAGGAAGAGCAATATTGTGAGGCCGGTTGGACCGCGACCTATAACGGCACCGATAAATATACCGGTGGCAGCACCTGGGGTGGCTATGCGCAGCATGTGGTGGTCGATCAACACTTTGTCGTGGCCGTCCCGACCAATCTGCCGCTGGCCGGTGTCGCTCCGCTGTTATGTGCGGGCGTCACCGTTTGGTCGCCACTGCGCTACGCTAACGTGAAAGCCGGAGACCGCGTCGGGGTAGTAGGACTTGGCGGTTTAGGTCATATGGCGGTAAAACTGGCAACCGCCTTGGGAGCGGATGTGACGTTATTCACTACGTCACCGCAGAAGGGCGAAGATGCGCTGCGTTTAGGTGCGAAACGGGTGGTCATCTCGCGTGATGCTGCACAGATGGCGGCCTGCCAGGCCTCGCTGGATTTGATCATCGACTGTGTCTCGGCCCCGCATGATCTCAATCCTTACCTGGCGACGTTAAAAACCAACGGCAAACTGGTGCTGGTGGGGATTCCGGAACAGCCACACACGTCTCCTGACGTCACCCCGATAGTGAATCGCCGTCTAAGTATCAGCGGTTCATCTATCGGCAGCATCAAAGAAACGCAGGAGATGTTGGACTTCTGTGGGCAACGCCAGATCACGGCGGATATTGAGCTGATTGGCGGTGAACAGATTGAAGACGCGTTTGCGCGTATGTTGCGGGGCGATGTGAAGTACCGTTTCGTGATCGATATGCAGGCTACACGCTGGTAGTAAATATTTCATCTCTTTTAGGTATAAATAATACCGTAAAATGATTTTTTTTAAACCTCCCTGTTGCTCTGGGTTAAAAAACCGCCTATAAAGGTAGTATGAATACCCAAAAAACATCAAAAATAAACTCTTTACTAAGCATGATTCCTTCAGGAATCGTGCTTACTTCAGCGTGGTTGTCACAACAAGGTTACAGCCTTGAGTTGCAGAAACAGTACAGAAAGAGCCAGTGGTTCAGAACGATAGGTACTGGCGCAATGGTTCGTTGGGATGATGAAGTTGACTATCTGGGAGGTGTTTACGCATTACAATCGCAACTGGGTATGAACCTGCATCCGGGGGCTAAAACGGCGTTGTCACTACAAGGCAAATCCCATTATCTGGGGCTTGCTGAGAAGAGCGTCATGTTATTCGGCACGCCGGATGACAAACCACCGCTTTGGTTTGCAAAACAAGAGTGGGATAGGCAGGTAAACTTTAAGTTGTCTGGCTTTTTACCCCCTGAACTCGGTTTGGTAGATATTGAGCATAGAGGTTTTAGCGTTAAAGTATCCAGCCCTGCTCGTGCTGTGATGGAGTGCCTTTATCTTGTTCCGGGAGCGCAACCGTTACTGGAAGTTTACGAATTAATGGAAGGGCTTAATAATTTAAGGCCGATTGCCGTTCAGAAACTGTTGGAAGAGTGTTCATCGGTTAAAGTTAAACGTCTATTTATGTATTTGGCAGATAAGGCCGGACATGACTGGTTCAATTATTTAAAAAAAGAAAAAATAGATCTTGGTAAAGGGAAAAGGGCCATTGTGGATAACGGGGTGTATATCCCGAGATACCAAATAGTTGTACCCAAGGAACTGGAGTCAGTACAATGACAGTTGCCTCGTCAGAGGGCGGCCAAATTAGCCGCCCTGCGGAAATCCGAGCTACGCCAAATCCCGCCCATTACTGGCTATGACTTTCTTGTACCACCAGAACGATTTCTTACGCATACGGTTCAGCGAACCCTGCCCGTGGTCGTCGCGATCGACATAGACAAAACCGTAACGCTTACTCATCTCCCCGGTTGAGGCGGCAACCAGGTCGATACAACCCCAAGTGGTATAACCGATCACTGGGATGCCATCGTCAATCGCCTGCGCCATGGCGTGAATGTGCTCCCGCAGATAACTGATGCGGTAATCATCATGGATTTCGCCGTCAGCGTTGATCTCATCACGCGCGCCAAGACCATTTTCCACCAGGAACAGCGGTTTCTGGTAACGGTCGTACATCATGTTCATGGTGATACGCAGTCCCAGCGGATCAATGCCCCAGCCCCATTCGCTGCGCTTGATATGCGGGTTGGTCAGGGATTTCACCACGTTGGCGGCGCTGCTGTTTTGCTCGTTCATCTCGGCCGAAGCACAACGCGAGGCGTAATAACTGAAGGAGACGAAATCCACGGTGTTTTTCAGGATCTCGCTATCTTCAGGTGCCATCTCAATCTTCACCCCTTTCTCGCGGAACACACGGGCTGAATAAGAAGGGTAAGCGCCGCGCGCCTGGACATCGATAAAGAACAGGTTTTCGCGATCTTTCTCCAGTGCCGCCCAGACATCCTCCGGTTTACTCGACCACGGATAGAAGTTACCGCCTGCCAGCATGCAACCGACCTGGTTTTGCGGGTTGACCTCATGAGCAATCCGCGTTACCAGCGCGCTGGCAACCAGTTCATGATGCGCTGCCTGGTATTTCACCTGCTCAGGGTTTTCGTCCGCTTCGAACACCAGACCTGCACCTGAGAACGGGCTGTGCAGCAGGATGTTGATCTCATTAAACGTCAGCCAATATTTCACCAGGCCGTCAAAGGCTTCAAAGCAGGTACGCGCATAGCGGGCGAAAAACTCAATCATTTTGCGGTTACGCCACGAGCCGTATTCCGTCACCAGATGCATGGGGACATCAAAGTGGCACAGCGTCACCAGCGGCTCGATACCGTGTTTTTTGCACTCACTGAAGACCTCACGATAAAAAGCGATGCCTTCCGGATTGGGCTGAAGTTCATCGCCATTGGGATAGAGACGGCTCCAGGCAATCGAGGTACGGAACACGCTAAACCCCATCTCTGCCATCAACGCGATGTCTTCTTTGTAACGATGGTAGAAATCAATGGCCTGATGGCTGGGATAATATTCGTCTTCACGCAGGGTAAAACGCTTCTCCAACCCAAGTTTAACCGGCATACGATGCGGGCCATGTGGGATCATATCCACGGTGGTCAGTCCCTTGCCGCCTGCCAGATAACCCCCTTCCGATTGGTTGGCGGCTAAGGCACCGCCCCATAAAAATCCCGCAGGAAATGTCAGTTCAGACATGAATACCTCAATTAATTGGCGTTAACAGGTTTTGCAGCGTCAACCGCCGCAGCTGGCGTTTTGGGGCTGGATTCCGCAACCGGGATATCTTCAAAGCCCAGCACCAGGGTCAAAACAAACGAAAGCACCACCGACAGCGCCATCACCGCCCCCACCCAGACGATGCTCATCGGGTTATTGGGATCAAAAAATTGCACGCTGGTGAACAGACCGGGCGAGGCCATCGAATGACTGGCGAGACCACCAATACCGGCTACTGCGCCACAGATAAAACCACTGATCAGGCTGGCGATCAGCGGGCGTTTCAGTCGCACCGCCACGCCGTACAACGCCGGTTCCGAAATCCCGGCAACAATCGCCGACGCCGCAGCGGCCAGCGCCGTCTGACGCAGTTCCGGATTTTTGGTTTTAAACGCCACCGCGAGGGAGGAGCCGCCGAGAGAGAGGTTGGCACCAATTTCTGATGGCATCACCATCCCTTCTTTGCCGGTTTCCGCGATAGTCTGGATGATGGTCGGGGTGAACACGCGATGCATACCGGTCATCACCAGCAGAGGCCACAGCGCCCCCATAATTGCCACGGACAACCAGCCAAGGTAACCGTGAATGGTATAAACCAGCGCAGAAATACCGCTACCGATCCAGATGCCCAGTGGACCAATCAGCACGATGGCGATCGGCGCAGCAACCAACACAATCAACATGGGTTTGAGGAAGTTCTTGGTTACCGCCGGGGTGATACGATCGATGATGTGTTCAATGTGCGACAGAATCCATGTCATCACCAGCGCGGGGATCACGGTGTAGGTATATTTGACGGCTGTCACCGGGATATAAGCAAACTCCACCGCCTGGCCTTGCGCGGCTTTAGCCATCAGGTCGATGAAATTGGGATGCACCAGCACGCCAGCGATGGCAATCGCCAGTGACATATTGGTTTTAAACTTCAGCGCGGCTGACGCGGCAACCATGATTGGCAGGAAGAAAAATGCACCGTCACCAATGACGTTGAGGATCACCAGCGTCGAAGACCCTTCTGCAAATACGCCGGTCATATTGAGGATCATGGCGAGCAATTTCACCATTGAACCACCAATGATAGCGGGGATCAGTGGCGACATGGTGCCGACTAACGCATCAAGAATTCCCGCGCCAATCCGTTTTAAGGTGATTTTCCGTTGCACGGGTGCTGGGCCCGCCGTGGCTGCGGGTGTGGCCAGCTTCAGCACTTCCTGAAAGGCCTGGCCGACGTTATTGCCGATAATCACCTGGCACTGGGTATCCGCGTGCACCACGCCCATCACGCCGGGGATCGCTTTTAGCACTGCGCTATCGACCTGGTCGGTGTCTTTGACCACAAATCTCAGCCGGGTCATGCAGTGCGTCACAGCTTCGATGTTCTCGGCACCTCCCAGCGCCAGGACGATGGCGCGGGAGATTTCGGCATAATTCTTCGACATGGATTTTTCGTCTCTTATCAAAATAGGTCGCTTATCTGGCCGGTCGTGCATCAGCTGTAGGGCAGAGGCCGCCAGATGTTCAATTTCTCATCATGAGAAACCGGTTTCACAAAATAATGAAGTCGTATTTATAACCTGACAAGAGATTTGAAATTTGATTTAAAACATTGTGATGGTCATCACTTTATTGTGACGACGACGGGGCAGCGGTCAGGAGAAAAATTTCCTAATCTATGAGCAGGTTAGGTAAACTACGATTCGTCTTGATTTAGCTGAGAAAACGATGACCACCATTCTCGAAGTCGCGAAAAAAGCGGGTGTTTCAAAGGCAACGGTATCCCGCGTGTTATCGGGGAATGGCTATGTGGGTGAGGAAAAACGCGAGCGGGTACTGCGCGCGATCGCTGAGACGGATTACCGGCCAAACCTGCTGGCACGCAATCTGGCGGTCAAATCCACGCAAACCATCGGGCTGGTGATTACCAATACGCTGTATAGCGGCAGTTACTTTAGCGAACTGATGTCTCATTCGGCACGCCTGATGGAGCAGCAGGGACGCCAGCTGATCCTGGCTGACGGTAAACACAGCGCTGCCGAAGAACGGGCGGCGATTCAGTTTCTGCTGGATTTACGTTGTGATGGCATCATTATCTACCCACGTTTTCTCTCCATCGATGAGATGGATGAGATCATCTCGCAGCACAAACAACCGATTCTGGTGATCAATCGCCGCCTGCGGCAGCACCAGAGTTTCTGTATCTATTCCGATCAAAAAGCCAACAGCGCACTGGCGGTCAATCAACTGATTGCGCTGGGGCATCGGGACATTGCGTTTATCACCGGCTCACTGGATTCCCCCACTGGCGTGGAACGTCTCGCCGGCTACCAGGCGGCACTGGCACAGCACCACATCGCGCTACAGGATGCGCTGATTGTCGAAGGACGCTGGCATGCACAAAGTGGTATGGCCGCAGTGGAAACCTTGCTGGCGCGTGGTTGCCACTTTAGCGCCATTGTCGCCAGTAACGATGACATGGCGATTGGTGCCATGAAGCAACTTGCCGCCGCCGGGCTGGCCGTGCCGGAACAGGTTTCGGTGGTGGGATTTGATGATATCCCGCTGGCTCCGTTTACCATTCCTGCGCTGTCGAGTATGAAAATTCCGGTCACTGAGATGGTTCAGCAGACCATTGAGCAGCTGGTGTCGATGCTGGACGGTGGCGAGATGGCGCAGGGTAAAAATTTCACTGCTCGTCTGGTGATGCGCGAATCTATCGGGCCGGGGCCGTATGGCTAAACAGGAATATCAATGGCTCCACCTCATTGACTGCGTTCCATCAATTCAAGCGTCTGACCATCAGGGCTTTGTAAATATATTACCCGGGTTCCCTGCATGGGTCCTGACAACACTGTCTGAGGTTTTCCGGGCGTCTTCCAGCCGTAGTCCGATGCTTTGCCCAAGAGCGTATCAAGATCCTCAACTATAAAAGCAAGGTGAGCGTAGCCTGGGATATAGGGCGCTGAAGGTTCTTCTGGCTGCTCAATGTTATTGTATTGTAGTAATTCAATTTGAATATCAGCCAGTTCAAGCAAAGCCATTCGTACATCAGCTCCCCTTGCACCTGTTACCTCATCGATTATAGGTCCAGACATTTTTCCTTCACGTAATAATTTACCTCCAAGAATCTGAGTCCAGAAAAATAATGAGTCTTCAATGTTTTTAACTGAAAAACCAACGTGATTAACACTTAATATCATGCGATTACCTGCTGAGTTTTCAAAGTTCATCATCCAACTATATAAAAAGCCTGCTTTATTTCTACACGATAAATGCGCGACCGTTTTACAAGCCTGCATCTTTTATCGATAAATTGCGAATGTCCGCTCCTCGCTGTGAGTTCAACCGATGGATGCAACACACCTGCTCGCGCCGCTACACCCCTTCATCAACTTCGCACTCTGAGCTATGCTTTTTTTAGTGACTTGCATTTTGATAGTGACTATGAAAATCTGTGCGCATTGAGATCCAACCCGAGCCAGAAAGATGAAAAACGAGCCGCTTTGCCACGCTCCTTGTCCTATCGCCCGTAGCCTTGGGCGCATCGGCGATAGCTGGAGCATGATTATCCTGCGTGATGCGCTGGCGGGATTTACCCGCTTTGATGAGTTTCAAAAGAATGCCGACATCGCGCCAAATATCCTTTCCCGCCGCCTGAAGGAGCTGGTGGAGGATGGGTTGCTGGAGAAGGTGTGCTACAGCAGCACGCCGCCGCGTTATGAATATCATCTCACTCCTATGGGTCGTGATTTCCGCCCGGTGATTCTGGCGCTGGTGGAGTGGGGCAGTCGCCACTTCTCGCCGGAAGGGCGGCAGGTGCAATTGGTGGAAACCGCCACACAACGCCCGGTAGAGGCGATGATGGTGGATAGTGAGACGCGAGAACCGCTGACTGCTGATAAGTATTCGATCGTACCCGGCCCGGCAGCGGCAGCCGTGATTCGCTATCGCCATGAATACATCCAGAAGAAGCGCGCGGGTGAGCCCGCTCTGAAATTTGTTCCGCCTGCGAAAGAGGCGGCCAGCAAATGAACAGACGTAAAATGATCCCGCTGGTGGCGGTCGCTGCCGCGGTCGTGGCCGCCGGTTACGGCCTGTGGTGGTGGCAGTCCGGGCGTTTTATTGAGTCGACCGATGATGCGTATGTGGGAGGCGATATTAGCGCCATCTCCGCCAAAGTGGCGGGCTACGTGCAGGAAATTGCAGTTCAGGACAATATGCAGGTGAAGAAAGGTGACCTGCTGGTGCGTCTTGATGCGCGTGATTATCAGGCCGCCCTGATGCAAGCCAGCGGAGAAGTGGAAGCCCAGCAGGCGGCGCTGGCGGATATCGCCGCCACGCGAGAATTACAACTTGCCACCATCGCCGGTTCGGCGGCTGCGGTGAATGCCGCGCAGGCGCTGACGGAGAAAACGGCGGGTGATAACCGGCGCTATGGGGCGTTGGTGCAGACGGTCTCGGCGCAAACCCGTGACTATGCGCAGGCGGATTACCGTCAGGCGGTGGCGCAGGAGAGCAAAGCCCGTGCCGATAAAAGCGTGGCAGAACGCCAGTTGGGGGTGTTGGATGCGCGTGAGAAGCAGACACAAGCGGCGCTGATACAGGCGCAGGCAGGTCTGGAGATGGCGAAACTCAATCTCGGCTACACCGAGATTCGTGCACCGTTTGATGGGGTGATCGGTAACCGCCGTGCCTGGTCCGGCGCTTATGTCAGCAGCGGTACGCAGCTGCTGTCGCTGGTGCCTGCTCAGGGTTTGTGGGTTGATGCCAATTTCAAAGAGAACCAACTGGCGCATTTACAGGCCGGACAGCAGGCGCAAATCGTCGCCGACGTGCTACCGGGCCGTACCTTTACCGGCCATGTTGTCAGCCTGTCACCCGCCACCGGTTCGCGCTTCAGTATCCTGCCAGCGGAAAACGCCACCGGGAACTTCACCAAAATCGTTCAACGTGTCCCGGTGCGTATTGCGCTGGATGGCGATGCGGCGAAATTGGGTCTGCTGCGCCCCGGCTTGTCCGTAACGGTAACGGTTGATGAGAAACCCGCACCATGAGCAGCCAGACCGCCTTACCTGTGGCACCGGCATTAGAGATGCCGGTCAGCAAAAAAGTCATCGCCTTTGCCACCATGTGTCTCGGCATGTTTATTGCGCTGCTGGATATCCAGATTGTCTCGGCCTCCTTGCGCGACATCGGCGGCGGGTTGTCGGCGGGTGATGATGAAACCGTCTGGGTGCAGACCAGCTATCTGATTGCGGAAATTATCATTATTCCACTCTCCGGCTGGCTGGCGCGGGTGATGTCAACGCGCTGGTTGTTCGCGGCGTCAGCGGCCGGTTTTACCCTGATGAGCGTACTGTGCGGCTGGGCCTGGAATATCCAGAGCATGATTGCGTTTCGCGCTTTGCAGGGGCTGGCGGGCGGATCGATGATCCCGTTGGTGTTTACCACCGCCTTTGCTTTCTTCCAGGGCAAACAGCGCGTGATCGCCGCCGCCACCATTGGCGGACTGGCGTCGCTGGCACCCACGCTTGGCCCCACCGTCGGGGGCTGGATCACCGAGAACTTCAACTGGCACTGGTTGTTCTTCATCAATGTGGTGCCGGGGATTTACATCACGCTGGCAGTGCCGGCGCTGGTGAAAATCGACTCGCCGGATACCTCGCTGCTGCGCGGGGCCGATTATCTCAGCATCGTGTTGCTGGCGGTGTCGCTGGGATGCCTTGAATACACGCTGGAAGAGGGGCCGCGCTGGGGATGGTTTGACGACAGCACCCTGACCCTCACCGGCTGGCTGGCGCTGGTGTGTGGCGTGATGTTTATCATCCGCACGCTGCGCCATGCACAGCCAGTGATGGATCTGCGCGCCCTGAAAGATCGCACTTTTACGCTGGGTTGCTACTTCTCATTTATGGCGGGTGTCGGCATTTTTGCCACCATCTACCTCACGCCGCTGTTTCTCGGCCAGGTACGTGGCTTTAGCGCGCTGGAAATTGGCCTGGCGATTTTCTCCACCGGCCTGTTTCAGGTATTGTCGATTCCTCTCTATTCGTGGCTGGCGAATCGGGTGGATTTACGCTGGTTGCTGGCCGCCGGTCTGATTGCCTTTGGTGTGTCGATGTACAGCTTTGTGCCGATTACCCACGACTGGGGCGCGGACCAACTGCTGCTGCCGCAGGCGTTTCGCGGCATGGCCCAGCAATTTGCCGTGGCACCGACGGTGACGCTGACACTGGGTAGCCTGCCACCCACTCGCCTCAAACTGGCCTCCGGGCTGTTTAACCTGATGCGCAACCTCGGCGGGGCCATCGGTATCGCCCTGTGTGGCACTATACTTAATGATCGCACCAACCTGCATTACAGCCGTCTCGCCGACCATCTCAACAGTGCCAGCCTGACGCTGGGCGAATTTATGCATTCTTCCACCGCAGCACTGACCCAACAGGGCTTCAGCCCCGATGCTGCACAGACTGCCGCGCTGAAAAACCTTGCGGCACTGACGCTCCGTGAAGCCAAAACGCAGGCTTTTGCGGATGCTTTCTGGCTGATCATGATCGGATTCTTTATTGCCGCATTGCTGGTGCCGTTCATGAAAGTACCAAAAACCTAATCATCACATCTGGAGATCATATGGATATCTCGTTAAAGCGCATCGTCGTCACTGGGATGGGCATTGTCAGCCCATTGGGGTGCGGCGTAGAACACGTCTGGCGCGCCCTGGTACAAGGGCAGTCCGGGATCCGTCCATTGCCGGAAGACATCGTGCAGGATATTCCCTGTAAAATCGCTGGGCAGGTACCCTCCGTAGAACAAGACCCGCAGCATGGTTTTGATCCGCTGGCGGTTATCCCGGCCAAAGAACGTAAAAAAATGGACCGTTTTATTGAATTCGCCCTGGTGGCCGCGCATGAGGCACTCACGCAGGCGCAGTGGTTTCCTCAATTGGAAGCCCTGCGAGAGCGCACCGCGACCATCATCGCGACCGGTATCGGCGGCTTTAACGAAATCGCGGCGGCAGTGGAAACCACCCACAGCCGGGGTCCTCGTCGTTTGTCGCCTTTTACCGTACCGTCGTTTCTCGCCAATCTGGCGGCTGGGCATGTCTCGATCGCGCATGGTTTTCGTGGGCCGATTGGTGCACCGGTGACGGCGTGTGCGGCCGGGGCGCAGGCGATTGGCGATGCGGTGCGTCTTATCCGCAGCGGTGAGGCGGATATTGCGCTGTGCGGCGGCAGTGAAGCTGCAATTCACCGCGTCAGCCTCGGCGGATTTGCCGCCGCGAAAGCCCTCTCCAGCGGATTTAATGACCAACCCGCCAGCGCCTCACGACCGTTCGATCAGCAGCGTGATGGCTTTGTGATGGGTGAGGGGGCCGGGCTGCTGGTGATTGAATCGCTGGAGCATGCGCAGGCGCGTGGCGCGACCCCGCTGGCGGAAGTCGTGGGCTATGGCACCAGTGCCGACGCATACCATCTCACCGCCGGGCCGGAAGATGGCAGCGGTGCACGCCGGGCGATGACCACCGCCATCCGTCAGGCCGGGATTACGCCCGCGGAGATTCAGCATATTAATGCGCACGCCACCTCGACCCAGGTCGGTGACAAAGGTGAGCTGGCGGCGATTCGTGCGCTGTTTGCCGACAGCCCGGTAGCGATCACCTCAACCAAATCGGCGACCGGCCATTTGTTAGGTGCAGCGGGTGGGGTGGAAGCGATCTTCAGCATTCTGGCGTTGCGTGACCAGTTAGCGCCGCCGACGCTGAATCTGCACCAGCCGGATACGGCGGCGGAGGGGCTGGATCTGGTCGCGTTAACGGCGCGTCCAATGCCGATGGAGTATGTGTTGTCGAATGGTTTTGGTTTTGGCGGTGTCAATGCTAGCCTGATCTTCCGCCGTTGGCCTGGCTGACGGCGACAGCAAAATAACAACGACATCATGCAGGAGTTTGGACATGCTGGGGATTATTCGTGTTTTGACCCACCCTGATCAGCACTTTGTTGAGGAACACGGGCGGTTGATTCACCAGGAGTATGGCATCGCTTCGGTCAGCCGGGCGATCCCTGATCAGCACACCGGTATTTTTGATGACACCAGCGAAGCCCAGGCGGTACCCAAAATTGTGGCGCTGGGTCAGCAGCTGGAAGCTGAGGGATGCAACGCGCTGTTTCTCAGTTGCGCCGCCGATCCGGGTCTGGCAGCGTTGCGCGAGGCGGTTACGGTGCCGGTGATCAGTGCCGGTAGCGCTGCGGCCAGCATCGCCCGGATGTTAAAACGTCCGGTAGCGGTGATGGGCATTGGTACGACGGCACCGGCACCGTTCCGCCAGTTGTTGGGTGAGTCAGTACGCTATGCCCGGCCCGAGGGGATTCGCAACACCACCGATCTGCTGACGGCAGCAGGTCGCGCCAGTGCGCTGGCCTGTGCCGATAGCCTGTATCGCGAAGGCATTGAGGTGATCGCCTTCTCTTGCACGGGTTTCTCGACCATTGCGCTTGGCGATAGCATCCGCGCGCAACTGGGTGGCGTCGCCGTTGATGCCGTCAGCGCGGCAGGGCTGTTTATCAGTCAGTTGGCTCCGCAGTAACACAGTGCGCCGCCACGGTTGTCGCGGCGCACTTTTTTATGCTCTCCGCAATAAACAATTCCCTAATCCCTCCGATAACCCTCTCAGTAACCCTTACAAAAATGATAAACGCAGGAGTGGGAAACATGGGATTGGTATCGCGATTGCGAAACGTGCGCATTACCCGAAAACTGTCGGCAGGATTCGGCATTGTGCTGTTGCTGGTGGCGCTCGCTACCGGGCTGAGCGTACAGCGCTTCAACGAAATTCATAATATCTATCAGAAAACTAACCTGATTTATGACATCAACATTGAGGTGTTCCAGGCGAAAATTAACCGTCTGAAATACCTGTACGGCGACGATCAATCGGGTGCGGTGATGGCGAAGTATGTCACCCATGCGCAGCAACTGACCGCGGAAGCAAAAAAACTCAACTGGTCAGAAGATGCCTCGCCGATTATCGACGAAATTGTCCGCCATTTGACCGATTTTCAGCAACGTATTGGCGCGATGACGCAAGCCACTCAGCAACTGAACAGCCTGCGCGCTCAGCTTGATAACATCAGCCAGCAGGACACCACCTCGCGTTACACCCAGCTGATCCGCACCCCGGTAACCAACCCGGAATTAACCAACCAGATTTACGACCAGTTGTTTGCCATCAGCAATGTGCGCGAAGAGGCACTGGCGCTGCGTTTTAACGTCAGCGAAGCGTTGCGTAACGCGCTTGAAGCCCACTTCCGTAGTGCCGATGAGGGGATGAAAGCGTTGCTGGCGCAACTGCCGCCGGAACAGCAGGGTGGTTTTACCGCGCTGTGGCAGGATACCGAACGCTTTAAAGACCTCAGTCTGCAAGCCGCTCAGGCGTATGCGCAACTGCGCAGCGCGGAAGATGGCGTGAAAGTAGCGGGTGATCAAAGCAGTGCGGCCATCAAGAAAGTCATCACCATTGTGAAAACGCGTAACGATGAACTGGCTAACGGTTCTGCGACGTTGTCACTGCTGATTGGCGGGCTGGCGATCCTGTTTGGCGTGCTGGTGGCGTGGTACATCATCCGTCAGATTACCCAGCCGGTATTTCATAACCTGGAGCTGGCGGAGCGCATTGCCAGCGGCGATCTCAGTTCGCAGTTTGCCACTGACCGCCGCGATGAGTTGGGTAAGTTAACCGCCGCGATGGGCCGAATGAATGAACGCTTGCGCAGCATGATTGGCGACGTACTGAGTAGCGTCAACAGCGTTTCGCAGGCGGCCAGCGCGATTAATCAGGGCAATCTCGATCTGTCTTCACGTACTGAGCAGCAGGCTGCGGCGGTGGTTGAAACCGCCGCCAGCATGGAGCAGCTCACCGCGACAGTGAAAAATAATGCCGAGAATGCGCGCCAGGCCAGCCAGATCGCCGCTGAAGCCACGCGCAATGCCAATCAGGGCGGCGTTGCGGTCCGCGATGTGGTCAGTACCATGGGTGAGATTTCCGACAGTTCGAAGAAAATTGCCGATATCACTGCGGTGATCAACAGCATTGCCTTCCAGACCAATATCCTTGCCCTGAACGCCGCCGTAGAAGCGGCGCGTGCCGGTGAGCAGGGCCGTGGCTTTGCCGTGGTGGCGAGTGAAGTACGCAACCTGTCGCAGCGCAGTTCCCAGGCGGCAAAAGATATCGAACAGTTGATCAGTGAGTCGGTCAGCCGTATCAGCAATGGCCATCAGCAGGTGGCGCGTGCCGGTGAAACCATGGATCAAATCCTCGGTAGCATTGCGCGGGTGAATGAAATCATGGAAGAGATTTCGGCGGCGTCCGATGAGCAAAGCCGTGGTATTGAGCAGATCGCCCGTGCCGTGGGTGAACTGGATACCACTACACAACAAAACGCCTCGCTGGTAAGTGCGTCGTCGGTTTCGGCTAACTCACTGGAAGAACAGGCGCTGATGCTGGAACGTCTGGTGGCGCAGTTCCGTCTGCAAGGCGCGGCAAACTAACCAAATTACGCAGTGCAGGTCGCAAGTATTGCGTCTGCGCTGCGTTTATTTTCCGCATCATGTAAGAAAATTGTGCTGTTGTAGGGCTGCAAGGGAAAAAATCTGAAAAAATACGCGCTGTTTAGTTCTTTTCCGATAAACTGCATGTCTTGTCGGTCTGATATTTCCCGTGAATGAATTACTACTCACCTGATGATAATCACCTGAAGCGCCGTTCGGTACGCTTCGTTCGCCGCATGTTTTTGATGCGCCAGCTCGGCACGATCTTGTGTTTCTTCCCTATTCTTTCGGTTTTAATGGAAATGGACCGTAGCCTCGAACTGTGCGGGCTGCTGTTTACTAACGCGTTTATTTGGCCGTGGATTGCCTGGCGTCTGGCGTTGTATGCGGAAGACTCCACGGCGACGGAACGGCGTAACCTGACGCTGGATGCCGCCTTTGGCGGTGCCTGGGTGGCCTTAATGGGCATGAGCCCGATGCCATCGTTTATTATTATGGCGGTACTGGCTTCGGACCGTTATGCCGCCGGGGGCGGTGCGCAACTGATTGCGGCACTTCAGGCCTTTTTCTGTACCTTTATGCTGGTCTGGCTGGTGGATGGCATCGGCTTTCGCTTCACCTTTAGCATGCAAACGGTCTGGCTGACGCTGCCACTGGCGACGGTGTATATGCTGGCGCTCAGCGTGGCCTCGTACAATCTTACCTGGCAGTTGCGCAAACGTAATCGCGAGCTGGAGCGGATTGCGCTGATGGACCCCGGACTGGAGATCCCGAACCGGCGTCTGTTTGAACGACGGTTGGAGAGTGAATTCCTCAGCACCCGCCGGGGTGACAGTAGCGCCTACTTGCTGCTGATTGATGTCGATAACTTTAAAGCGGTTAACGATACCTGGGGGCATGAAGCGGGCGACTTTCTGCTGGCGGAAATTTCCGCCTTGTTGCGTAACTATGTCGGCATACAGGATATTCCTGCTCGCTTTGGTGGCGATGAGTTAGGAGTGATTGTCCATCATGCCGGTGATGAATCCGTGGTGCAGCTGGCAGAGCGGTTGAAAGAGAAAATTGCGCAACTGCGCTTACCGGCAGCGCCGGATTTCAGTTGTTCAGTCAGTATCGGCATTGCGTCCGCCGCCAGCGCGGAATCGCTGGGCTACTGGCTGCGCCATGCGGACGAAGCCCTGTATGAGGTGAAACGCGCCGGACGTAACGGTGTGCGCTTGTGGCAACCGGTACTGGCAGGCGCGGCCTGATGGTCAGACGAAAGTGGGTTCGCAGCTGACCGGGAAGTTAAGCGAGTTAGCAATATAACAGGCGTCATGTGCCTGATGATGCAGTTCTCTTGCGCGCTCGGTGTCTGCCGGGTTGCGCAAAGTGATGCGCGGTTGCAGGATGATTTGCGTAAAGTGGCCGCGCGTTCCTTCCACCATGGTGCCCTCTGCGGCATCTTCATAGCTTTCCACGTTAATTCCGGCATCGGCGCACAGATGCAGATACCACAACTTATGGCAGGCGGATGCGGCGGCCAACAGCAGCTCTTCCGGGTTCCAGCGGCTGGCATCGCCACGAAACGCCGGATCGGCACTGAGGGGCAGGGTGGGTTTACCCGCTGCCAACAATTCGCCGTTGCGATCATACGCGGTGTAACTGGCGGTGCCGTCACCGCGATTGCCGGTCCAGCGTACCGTCACCTGATAATGATGTTCCCGTGCTGCCATCGTGCTGCTCCTTTTGGTATCGCGACGCGTTTCGCGCGCTCTGAAGTGAGCCTGCATCATACCGCGATGGCAGGTTTTCCGCTGTCACAATCCGCAACTCCATATTACCATCCTGATAGATATCAGGCTGATAACCCTGCTCCAGATAACGCAGCAGCAGCCGGGTAGCCAGCTCGGCATGTTGGTGTGCATTCTGATCGAGGGTATAAGCCAGTACATCTTCCTGTAATAACCGGTGCGTGACATCGTAGAGTTCATGAGTGATGTAGCAGCAGCGTCCTGCCAGACCGTGCTGGCGCAGGAGTTCACTGATGTCATTATTGCTGTCACCAGAATTATATAAACCGGCCACATTGTTCGATTGTTCTAATGTCTGGTGCAGCAGCGCGCGTATTTTATGGCGTTCATCTTCCCCCGCCAGCACTTCACGCAAACGTAGCCAGGGAGCACGTTGGCTAATGGCATCGCGGAAACCGGAAATACGCTGAATATGGGCGCGGAAATCAAAACGACCGCTGACCATAATCACCTCGCCTTCGATTGGCATGCTGCGGCTCATTAATAATCCTGCCGTTCTTCCGGCCTGATATTGATTGATACCGACATGGCATAAACGATATGAACCCGGCAAGTCACTGGCGAGTGAAATCACCGGAACCTCACGTTGCTGGCAATATAATAATGCCTCGTGAATCACCGGGTAATCATGACCAAACACGATAATACCGTCGCGCAATTCACTGCTTTTTTTTATCTTTTCTGCCAGCTTCTCTGGTTGCGATTCTGCCACAAGGGTGCGGAATAATTTAATTTTCCGATAACCAAGCCGGTCGGCGATCTGCGCGAACTCTTCTGCCAGTTGCTGAAAGAACCAGGTGCCATTGCTGCTCAGAAAAACTTCAATTTGCCACGGCTGTTGTGTTTCCTCTGGCAACAGGCGCTGCAAACCGGCGGCACGCGCCGCACGCAGCACTTTGCGCACCGTCTCAGGCCGCACTCCACCCCGTTCGTTCAATACCCTGTCGACGGTCGCAATCCCAACCCCGGCCAACTCGGCCACCTTAATCAGGGTGAGTTTTTTCATTTTTTCCTCAGAGCACCAGGTTAAAAATCGTGCCGTTTTGTTCGGCAGCAAAGTTTGGGTTTTACATCACAGCAGGGTGTTTTTTTTCGCCGTATTATGCTCAGTCAATCTTCGCTGACAAGTGGCGAAATGTTGCGAAACAAATCCGCACTGTACAACTTGTCGCCGCTAAAATTAAAAATCTTCGATGATGGAAAACCATCAATAAAATCCTTTCAAATTGCAGGGTGAGAAATTAACCTTTGCAACGTTGTTAAAATTTAATTAATTCCTTGATTTGAATGTAAAGACACTTACCTGAATTTATTAACAGCCTAACGGGCACGCCTGTATTTAATTCATACAGTTTTTCTTTATGGCAAGTTTATCGCCAGGCTAAAACACGTCTGTTATTTAGCCTGGGTTGCAATGTGACAAATTCATTGGCAGGGAAAATATGAAACGCAGAGAATTTCTCACTTCCATCACCGCATTGGGAGTGGCGTCCTCGATCCCCACGCTGGCGCAGGCTGAGGTGGTTAACGGCGGTCAACCGTGGGAACCCGGCAAAGTACAAACGCCGCCCGCACCACCGAGGAAAGGTGGACTGCAATATCTGACGCAACACGAATTCGACACCGTGGGTGCCATTGCCGAGCGCTTTATCCCGGCGGATGAGATGAGTATCAGCGGCAAAGAAGCGGGTTGTGCCATTTTTATCGATCGTCAACTGGCCGGTGATTACGGCAATGCTGTGGCCATTTACCGTCTGGGACGTTTTGTGAAAGGCACGCCAGAGCAAGGTCCACAGTCACCACTGACGCCAGCTCAACGTTACCGCCTCGGTATCGCCGCCCTCGACAACGCCATGCAAAAACAATATGGCAAAGCCTTTGTGGCGCTGAGCGGTGAGCAGCAGGACGCGGTATTGCAGGCGATGGAAGCCAACCGGCTCGATCTGGGTGAGCAGGTAGAAACCAAGGTGTTCTTCGAGCTGTTGCTGCAAAACGTGCGCGAAGGCTTCCTTTCTGATCCGATCTACGGTGGCAATAAAGACATGGCGAGCTGGAAGATGATTGGCTTCCCCGGTGCACGCTATGACTTCCGTGACCTGCTGGCGAAGAAAGGGCAGAAGCTCAACATCATCCCGACCAGCCTGATCGATAACACCCTTTAATTTCTTTGCCTGCTTCACAATAACGAGTTCTGAACATGACTAATGTCCGTCCAAAAGCTGATGTCGCCATCGTCGGCCTGGGTTGGTGTGGTTCTTTGATCGCCGAAGAGCTGACCCGCGCTGGCTTGAATGTCGTTGCCATTGAACGTGGCCCGTGGTTTGAAACCGCCACCGATTTCCCGCCATCGATTGATACCGATGAACTGCGCTGGGATACCCGCCGCAGCATGTTGCTGCCGCCCGCCGTCGAAACCACCACTTTCCGTAATAACATTACCCAAACAGCGCTGCCGAGCCGCGAATGGAACCTGAATGAATTGGGTTATAACGTTGGCGGTTCCGGTACGCACTGGGCAGGGATGGCGTGGCGTTTTACGCCGTTTGATTTCGAACCCTACAGCCAAACAGTGCAGCGTTACGGTAAATCGCAAATCGCCAAAGGGGTGATCCTGCAAGACTGGGGCGTCACTTATGATGAACTGGAACCTTTCTACGATCGTTTCGAGAAGATTGCCGGTGTTTCGGGTAAAGCCGGTAAGCTGAACGGCAAAATCATCCCGGATGGTAACCCGTTCGAGGGTAACCGCAGCAGCGAATACCCGCTTCCTGCGCTGGAAAGCATGCGTCTGACGGATCTGTTTGCTGAAGGCGCCAAAAAAATCGGCCTGAATCCGTTTATGGTGCCTGCCGGGCAAGCGTCGCGAGCTTACGTCAACCCGCTGGGTGTGCGGATGGGGCCTTGTACCTATTGCGGCTATTGCCTGTATTACGGCTGCGGCAACTTCTCCAAATCCAGCCCCAATGCCTGCGTGATCCCGGCGCTGATGCAGCGTGAGAATTTCACCGTGCTGACTGACTCGGCGGTGGTGCGTGTCAATAAATCTGCCGATGGCAAAACCGCCACCGGTGTGACCTATATCGACAAGAATAAAAAAGAGTGGGAACAACCGGCGGATATCGTCATTTTGTCCGCATTCCAGATGCAAAACGTGCGTCTGTTGCTGCTGTCGAAAATCGGCGTGCCTTATAATCCGGTCAGCAAAACCGGGGTGGTTGGCCGTGCTTATAGCTTCCAGACCGTATCGGGTGCCAGCATCTTCTTTAAAGATGAGAACCTTAACCAGTATATCGGTGCCGGTGCGCTGTCTTCGCAGGTGGATGACTGGAACGGAGATAACTTCGACCATACCGGCCTCGGCTTTATTGGCGGCGCAGGTATTCTGGTGGTGGCTCGCGGGGCGCGACCGATTGGTAACGCCGATGCGCTGCCGCCGGGCACACCGCGTTGGGGCAAAGAGTGGAAAAAGGCCTACACCCACGCTTTCCAGAACGCCACCTTTATCTTCGGTCAGGGCACCAGTTACTCACACGAAGACTACTACCTCGATCTTGACCCGGAGTACAAAGACGACAACGGCAATCCGTTGCTGCGTGTCACGTTTGACTACAACGATAACGATCGTCGCTCAGCCAAATTTATCGAAGAGAAAAGCGTCGAGATTGGTAAAGCGATGGGCGCTGATCTGGTCATCGGCACTAATTCGGCCTCCGGCGCGTATTCGCCTTACAACTTTGCCAGCGACCACACCATTGGTGGTGCCGTGATGGGTACCGATCCGCAAACCTCGGTGCTGAACCGTTACCAGCAGTGCTGGGATGCCCACAACGTTTTCGTGCTGGGCGCATCGTCCTTCCCGAATAACGCGGGCTACAACCCAACCGGCACCATTGGTGCACTCAGCCTGTGGACGGCGAAAGCCATTATCGAACAGTACCTGAAAAACCCTGGCCCGCTGGTGAAGGTGTGACATGAAAAAAACAACAATTGCAGGTGGCGTGGTCATCGTGGCCGCCGCCGTCGCTGCGGCATTGCTGTGGCAAAACGGGAACACGTCTGCGGATGAGGTCGCCAGTGACAATGTACTGACCAGCCAACCGCCAGCGGCTGCCGATGCTGCCGCTGTGGCACGCGGTCGTTATGTGGCAATCGCCAGCGACTGTACCGCGTGCCACACCATGCCAGAGAGCAAATTGCATATGGCTGGCGGTTACCGCATCAGTACGCCATTTGGCGGAATCTATGCCAGCAATATCACGCCCGATGTGGCGACCGGGATTGGCAACTGGACCGAACGGGATTTCTTCCGCGCGGTGCGTCATGGCAAGGGGAAAGAGGGTGAGAATCTCTATCCGGCGATGCCTTACAACGCCTACGTGAAGTTGACCGATCAGGATATGCACGATCTGTGGCTTTATATGCGTTCGGTGCAGCCGGTGCATTACCAGGTGCCGGAGACCAATCTTGGCTTCCCGTACAATATCCGTCTCGCGATGATGGGCTGGAATCTGCTGTTCTTTAAAAATGCCGGATTCGAGGCCGATGCCAGTCAGTCAGCGGCGTGGAACCGGGGCGCATATCTGGTCGAAGGACCGGAGCACTGTGCTGCCTGTCATACGGCGAAGAACCTGATTGGCGGTGACACCAGCGCGTATTTGCAGGGCAGCAATCTGGCGGAGTGGCACGCGCCGGATATTACGCCGAATCAATACACCGGCATCGGTAGCTGGAGTAATGACCAAATCGTGCAGTACCTGAAGCTGGGCAGCAACCACGTTGCGGTAGCATCTGGTCCGATGGCGGAAGCGGTGACTAACTCGACGCAACACCTGACCGATGCGGATTTGCAGGCCATTGCGGTGTACCTGAAGTCGGTACCGGCTTCGCATGCCCAGCGTCCACAGCCGCTGGCGACGGATAATGCGCAGATGAAGATGGGTGAGAATGTCTATTCAGCAAACTGCACCGCCTGCCACAACAGCGATGGGAAGGGTATCCCTAACCTGGCGGCGAGTCTGGCCGGGAATCCTGGCCTGATGGCGGATGACAGCGCTTCCATTATCACCACCGTGTTGCAGGGTGGACGTGGGGCGGTGACCGAGGGTAACCCAACCAGTGGTGCGATGCCTTCCTTTGCCTGGAAGCTTTCGGATGAGCAGGTTGCCGCTGTCGCGACTTACCTGCGTAACAGTTGGGGCAATGCGGCACCCGCTGTCACTGCTGACGAGGTGGCGAAAGCGCGAGCGACGCTGAAGCGCCCGGCGCAGATGGCGGCGCATTAAAGCATAACCGCGTCGCTACCCATCCGTGTCGGACGGTAGCGACGCACAATTGTTGCATCGATCTTCAGCGCTCGGACTTGGCGGCGCGGACATCCCCCCGCCGGGAAAGTGGTATCGAGGATGCAATAAATCATGATTTATTATAACGTTAGCGCGACAGGCAGTTATTCCATTGCGCAGGAATAAACATATATTGCGCTAATTTAATTTGTACAAGAAATATAATCTTGTACAAATTAAATCGAGGGTTTGTATAAGATGGTGGGGAAATAGCCTGGTGTTTGCGGCCAATATAAGCTTGCCAGACATTACCTGAAGGCATTGTCAGGTTGAGCGTTACCGCAAAAGAGAGAATTAATATGGAATATCTGAGCGTTTTCGTTACTTGCGGCGGCTGATTTTTCCTCCTTTTCGACCGGCTTCGATGGCACGCTCTGGGTCATTGCGGAAATTTCCGCCACTCATCTGACCACCTTTGCGACCCGCTTCAGCCGCGCGTTGCTTATCTTCTGCAAAGTTACCTGAACCACCACGACGTTGCGTCATTGTTTATTCCTCTTCGATGTATTTGCCGATTAACAGGACGCGCTTCTTCTCACATCAGGAAGCATGAATAACTGTAGCGGTGATTTTAATTAAGGCAAACTAGGAATAATCCTAAGTTGGCAATTCTGCCGATCTTTTCATGCGAATATTAATTAATACATGCGGGATGGGTAGTTTATTTTTGTTCGTTAGTTGGCTATCTAATTTCCAGCTTTATCTTGCAGTTCTGTCGCTGATGATTAAGATAGCGATTAAAGAGAATGAGAATCAAAATCGATCAAGTAATAACAGGGAGAGAACATGGTTTCCACTGGAACAATTCGTATCGCCGCTGCTGTCATCACCGATAATGACGGCAGGTGTTTGCTGGTGCGCAAAAAGAATACCTCCTGGTTTATGCAGCCTGGGGGAAAAATTGATGGTGATGAAACGCCGCAACAGGCGCTGCAACGGGAATTACGCGAGGAGCTGAATTTTACCTTCGACGCGGATGCCTGCCATTATCTTGGCTGTTTCCACGATCAGGCGGCAAATGAGCCGGGTCAGTTGCTGGTGGCTGAGCTTTTTCGCGTTGAAACGACCATCACCCAATTCAGCCCGGCCGCCGAAATTGCCGAGGTCGTGTGGTTTGATCCTCAGCATGATGAACTGCCGCTGGCTCCCCTGACCGAAAAACAGGTGCTACCGTTGGTCAACGCCCCACGTTAAGTCGCTTATTCCGCCAGTGATAACCTTGCGATCCCGGCAGGGGGCGCTGGCGGGGTATGTTGCCGCAGCCAGTCGAGCAGGATTTCGTGTGCGGCACCGAAGGAGGCGTTAGCGGGCCAGACAAAATAATAGCCGTCACCGGTTGCCACGGCCTGCGGAAAGGGCAGCGTCAGTAGCCCATCCCGCAAGGCATTCAGACTGAGCAACAGGTCTCCTACGGAAATACCGTGGCCGCTGATCGCCGCCATATTGCCTTGCTCCAGGGTATCGAAAACTTTGCCTTGCCAGAGGTTAGCGCCAGGTGCCAGACCTACCCCCTGCAACCAACGCCGCCAGTCGCGCCGGTCGGCGGTGGGGTGAATCAGTTCGCAATGTGCAAGATCGCGTTGTGCCTGGTTTTTCAGGGCGGGAGTACATACAAGAATCAGCCACTCTTTAAACAGCAGGCGACTCTCGGTACCCGCGCCAAAATCACCGTTGCCCAACAGAATCGCGCAATCAAAAGGCTCGCGGCTAAAATCGACGCTGTCAGTTGCCATCCAGACGCTGCTGATCGCCACTTCCGGTGTTGAGTTTTTCTCACGAAATGCCTGCAACACATCCAGCAGCCAGCACATGGTTAATGTCGAGGGGGCTTTCAGGCGCAGGCGTTTACCTTGCTGGCTGAAGGCGGCACAGGCGCGTTCGAGACTGTCGAATCCTGCCTGTAATTGTGCTGCCAGCACCCGGCCTGCGGCACTAACCTCTACCTTTGGCCCGCGACGAATAAAGAGTTCACAGCCAAATAGCTCTTCCAGCGTGCGAATATGCCGACTGATGGCCCCGGGCGTAACATGCAGCACGGCCGCAGCCTGACTAAAGGAGCCGTACTGCGCTGCACAGGCAAAGGCGCGCAGGGCGTAGAGAGGAGGAAGCGACATTATTTTTGCCATATTGAGTTAAACTCACATTCAACGGCAGTTTTATCCGTTTTTCAACTGCGGTGTGACTGGCAATACTGGCGTTCCGTTTTCTTTGCCGATGCCAATCATGAATATGCCATTGCTTTGTACCTATCTGTTTTCGATTCTCACCCTGCTGGCAACGCCAGGCCCGGTGGTGGCGCTGGTGACTGGCACCGCGGCTCGCCATGGTAGCCGCCGCGCGTTTCACACCGTGATTGGCACCAATGGTGCCTCGTTGCTACTGATTGCGTTGGCCGCCTTGATGTTGATTGGATTGGTCACCCTCAGTGATCAAAGTCTGCGCATGGCTGCGCTGGCCGGGTGTTTGTATATCGGTTATGGTGCCTGGCGTGGTTTGCGCGCTGCCCCGGCACAACATGCTTCTCCAATGCGCCAGGGCGGGATAGTGCAGGGGTTTCTGGTGGGGGTGTCGAACCCGAAAGATATTCTGTTTTTCGCCGCTTTATTTCCGCAATTTATCGCGGTAACGCCGCATATCAGCACCAGCCTGTTGCTGCTCTCTCTGCTGTGGATCGCCTTCGATTTTTGCGTGATGGCCGGTTATATCCTCGCGGTACGGCGCTGGGCTAAAGGGATGCAGCAGCGTCGGCTGGAAAGGGCTTCCCAGGGCATGCTGCTGCTGATGGCGCTGGTGGGTATGGGTTACAACCTGTATGAACTGTTTTAAAGTTCGATCACCAGATTGGGAGACAAACTGCGTGAGCAACACAGGGCAATATATTGCTCGGGGGCACACTTTTCTGCCGCAGATTGTACCGTATCCCGATGATCGACCTCGCCTGCGGTGACACGGGTCAGACAGGCACCGCACATCCCCATCTCGCAGGAGAGTGGCACATCGACACCGTTTTCCAGCAGCACCGTGGCGATGGTCTGGCCCGGTGCGACGGGCCACTGCTGGCCGCTGGAGGCGAGGGTGACGGTAAACCCTTCCTCGCCTGCCTGGGCGATGGTGGTCTGTGGTTTAAAGGCCTCGGTGTGAATATTCGCCTCACGCCAGCCCTGATCAATCGCTGCGGTGTGGATGTGACTCATAAAGCCTTCCGGACCGCACAGATAAAGATGCGTATCTTCAGCCGGGTCAAGTAATTCAGCCGGGGCATGGTGACGTGGACTGCGGCCTTCGCTGCTGTGCCAGATTTCACAGAAACCGTGCTGAAAAGGTTTGGAGAGTTCGGGTAAAAACGCCTCATCGCCGCGCTGTTTCACATAGTAATGCAGCACGAAGGGCACGCCTGCCGCCTCCAGCGCTTCCGCCATCGCATACAACGGCGTGATGCCGATACCGGCTGCCATCAGGATCACTTTCCCGGCGGGGATCAATGGAAACAGATTGCGCGGTGGCGAGATGCTGATCACCTGACCGGGGCGCAGCATATCATGGACATACCGCGATCCGCCGCGTGACTGCTTATCCCGTGCAATGCAAATCTGATAGTGGTGGCTGTTGTCGCTCTGTCCGGTGAGGGAATATTGGCGCACCAACCCATCACGCAGATGGACATCAATATGCGCGCCAGGCTGCCAGCCCGGTAGCGGTTGGCCGTTCTCCGCCACCAGATTGATCGCGAGATTGTGACGCCCCTGGCGGTACATCCCGTCCACCACCACCTGTAATGTTGTGCTCATCGTCGCCTCCGTTACACCAGGAAAAATTCACCGAAGCCCATACGTTTCAGGCCGCGACGATAAGCAATGGAACTGCGATCGGCCGGGATATGGGCCTCCAGCGTCAGATCAAGCGGCAGGCGCTCCGGCATCTGGGTTTCCACCATCAGCCGATCTTCCTCAAACACCCGCTGGTTAAACGCATGCACATCTTCAACCGGGATGTGCAGATCAAAGTTGCGGGCGATCGGGGCAAACATACGGGTTTTACGTGCCGATACCGGTGAGGCGGCGTTCATGATCACCAGCCGGGCTTCGCCCGGGAAATGAATAGTCAGCGTGGCGGTGAAGGGCAGGTGCATCTCAAAATGGCGTAGCCATTCAAATCCTGCCGGTGCCTGCTGGCCGCTATCGGCGGCAAAATTGCTGACCGAACTCCAGTAATCCACCGCGAAACCATATGCGGTTTCAACCGGATTGTAGGGCGGTACCACTTGATTAGTGGCATCCGCAAAGGTTTCGGTATGTACCCAAGCGAAATGGGCCACGTCGAGAAATCCCTCCACCTGACGGCCAGCAAAACCGTTCACATCAAAGCCCGGGCAGTTGATTTGCTGGAATCCGGCATCGTCCCAGTGCGGCATCACCGGCAGCGGGGCCGGGTGGTGAGCATCGGGTGCCATGCACACCCAAATCAGACCATAACGCTCTTCTACCTGATAGCTGATCAGATTCAGTTTGGCGGGGATCGGCTGACCGGGGCTGGAAGGGATACGGTTACACTTGCCGTCTTCACCAAACCGCAGGCCGTGATAAGGACAAACCACGCCTTCTTCATCATGAAAGCCAAGGGTTAACGGGACGCCTCGGTGTGGGCACACATCGCGCGCTACCACGGCCTGACCTTTGATGCGATATACCACCAGTTGCTCATCCAGCAGCACCGCTTTCGTGGGTGCACCGGTTACGTCGCAGGAACGGGCAACCGGGTGCCACTGGCGTGCCAGGCGCAGCCAGTCATCAGGTTCAAACGTACAGTGGGCGGGTGGGGTGAGTGTGTTCATAGCGATGTCCTGTCTGTGGCTCACAATAAAGTCTTCATTTTTGTCCGGTCATTGTGAATAATCATGCCTGTACAAATCCATCAGCATTAATTCAATTCTGTGTTGCAAAAATCAGTACAGGTGAGCCATGAGTCCATTTTCCCGATTTGCCGTTTATTTTGCCGAAGTGGCGCGTAGCGGCAGTTTGCGTAAGGCGGCGGAGAAGTTGCATGTGTCGGCATCCGCGATTAACCGGCAAATTTTGCAGGCTGAGGAGAGTTTCGGTACGGCCTTGTTTGAACGTCTGCCCGATGGGCTGCGCATGACCACTGCCGGAGAACTGTTGTATGACGATGTGATGCGCTGGCAGCGTGAATTTCGCGTTACCCGCCAACGTTTTGATGATATCCAGGGACTGAAACGCGGTAATGTCAGCGCCGGGTTGGTGCAGTCGCTGACCAAAGGGGTGGTGGCCGATGCGCTGGCGGAGATTGCCCGCCAGCATCAATGGTTGCGGCTGGAGCTGACGGTCGACAACAGCCATGCCATCAGCCAGTTGATTCGCCAGTCAGAAATTGATTTTGGCCTGATTCTTGACCCGGCCGGGCAGAGTGGTCTGGATGTGCTGGCCTTTGCCGAGCTGGAGATGGGGGTGGTACTGCCACCGCAACACGCGCTGAGTGGCCGTAGCGCGTTATCGCTGAGCGAGTTGAGTGGTGAACGGCATATCATCCCTGGCGAATCGCTGGTGGTACACGAACGTGTCGCCGCGCTATATCGCAAACAGGGGCTGGCACCGGATAACATTATCGCCTGCAATGATATCCGCCTGATCCGTAGCTTGGTGACGCAAGGAACCGGCATCTGTGTGCTCAGCTTGCTGGATGTGATGAGCGAAGTGGCAGAACAGCAACTGTGTTTTGTGCCACTGAAAAATAGCGTGTTACGCCCGTTGACGCTGGCGCTGTGTACTGCGCCCTCGCGACAATTGTCACGTGCGGCGCAGCAGGTGATTCAGCGCATCACTGAAGTGATTGAAGAGATGACGCCGCAGCGGCGTTAGCGTGCTTGCTGCGGAAATTTCTTGCGCAGTTTTTGCAGCTTGGCCGGGATATTCATCATACAGAAGGCGTTTTCCTGGCCCTCTTTTTCCCAGAAGTTCTGGTGGTAATCCTCAGCCGGATACCATTCGTTCAACGGTTCCAGTTGCGTCACCAGCGGTGCGCCGAGTTCCTCTGCCGCACGCGCAATGCCCTGCTGAGCGGCGAGACGCTGGGCTTCCGACGTCGGGAACAGGGCAGAGCGGTAACGGGAACGCTCGACGCCATCTTTGATATTGGGCTGGGTGGCATCGTGAGTGGCAAAGTGGATATCCAGCAGATCGTCGTAGCTGACGGTATCCGCATCAAAAACGATGCGCACGGCCTCGGCATGACCGGTGGTGTCACTGTACACCTGGTCATAACTGGGAGAGGCAACATGGCCGCCGATATAGCCACTCTCGACCGAGATGACGCCATCAATGGATTGGAAAATCGCTTCCGTACACCAGAAACAACCACCGGCAAAAATTGCGCTTTCTTGTTTCACACTGACATCCTGACCCTGAAATAAATGATGGCGCTACCCTACCTGACGATAAGGAAAAGCGCCATCGCTGGTTGTATCAAATGGCTTCGTATGCGCCGGTGCCATCCGGCCACGGCGTAAGCAGATCAAACCCGCTTTCCGTCACCGCCACCGTATGTTCCCACTGGGCCGACAGGGAACGGTCCTTGGTGACCACCGTCCAGCCATCGGACAACACGCTGGTGCCCGCTTTACCGGCATTGATCATCGGTTCAATGGTAAAAATCATGCCTGCTTCCAGCGCCAGGCCAGTGCCCGGCGTACCGTAATGCAGAATTTGCGGTTCGCCATGATAGATTTCGCCCACGCCGTGCCCACAATATTCACGCACCACCGAGAAACCGGCTTTTTCCGCCACCTGCTGGATGGCAGCACCAATATCACCCAGCGTAGCCCCTGGTTTGACTACGCGTATGCCCGCCACCATTGACTGGTAGGTGATCTCCACCAGACGTTTAGCACGTACCGACGGTGCGCCGACAAAATACATACGGCTGGTGTCGCCGTACCAGCCATCTTTAATAATCGCCACGTCGATATTGACGATATCTCCCTCTTTCAGCTTTTTCTCGCCGGGAATGCCGTGGCACACCACATGGTTGATCGAGGTGCAGACGGTACGGGTATAGCCGTGATAACCAATGTTGGCCGGAATGACTTTCAGCTCGTTCACGATGAAATCGTGGCAAATACGATCCAGTTCGTCGGTCGTGACACCCGGTTTGACGTAAGGCGTGATCATGGCCAGCACTTTGGCGGCGTCGTGACCTGCTGCACGCGCCAGTTCGATTTCCTGCGCGGAGTGCAGTTTGATGTTGTTCATTGCGCAATTCCCTGCGTAGTGGGTAAAGAAGCATTCAGCAGCTTCGCCAGATCGGAGCCGCCATCGATTTCCACGCGCATTAACAGGCGCGTCAGCTCCTGGTGACTGAGCTGGGGATAGAGTTCGGCCAGCATGCCGATTTTCATCCAGTGTTCCGCCTGCGCATTGATGGAACGACTCAGCGCGGTGCTCGCCACGCGCAGGTTCTCATGCATCAGATCGGAGATTTTTACGATTCCCATCATCATCGCCTATATGAAACGTATATGGTTTATATATAGGTTACGCCGGGTGAGTTGATTTTGAAAGATAAAGTTTTCGCTGGTCCAGAAACGCGACCGCCGAAGCGTTTGTCCGCTAACGTGCTGCGAACGTCGACTAAACTGTGTGCATCGTAGCCAATGGCGGCTACCTCAAGTCATGAAGGAGTGCCTGATGTCTTATTTTAACGGTAAGTCAGTGCTGGTGCTGGGCGGCAGTCGGGGAATCGGTGCGGCGATTGTGCGGCGTTTCGCCGCAGAGGGTGCAACGGTCTTGTTCACGTATGCCGGTTCGCCCGAGGCCGCCAGACGACTGGCGCAGGAAACGGGCAGCCAGGCTTTTCAGACCGACAGCGCCGACCGTGATGCGGTGATTGCCAGAGTGCGCGACAGTGGCCCCCTGGATATCCTGGTGGTCAATGCAGGGATCATCGCCTTTGGTGATGCGTTAGAACAGGACCCCGACGAAGTTGAGCGGTTGTTTCGTATCAATATCAACGCACCCTATTTTGCCTCTGTCGAAGCGGCACGCCAGATGCCGGAAGGGGGACGCATCATCATCATGGGTTCGGTGAACGGCGACCGCATGTCGGTACCCGGTATGGCTTCATACGCCCTGAGCAAATCAGCCCTTCAGGGCATGGCGCGCGGGCTGGCTCGTGATTTCGGCCCGCGCGGCATCACTATCAATGTGGTTCAGCCAGGGCCGATTGATACCGATGCCAACCCAGCGGAAGGGCCATTGAAAGAGTTGATGCACGGCTTTATGGCGATCAAACGCCACGGGCGACCGGAAGAAGTGGCCGGGATGGTGGCATGGCTGGCGGGTCCGGAAGCCGGTTTCGTGACCGGTGCCATGCATACCATCGACGGCGCATTTGGTGCCTGATCAGGGTTAACGCTGACAAGTAACGTTACGCAGTTTCCAGGCCAGCCAGTTATCCAGCTCTTCCTCCCGCAGTGGGTGGGAGTAGAAATAACCCTGCGCCTGGTCACAGCCAAACTCTTTCAACGCCTCAAGGGTTTCCCTGTTTTCCACCCCTTCCGCCAGCACCATATAATCCAGCTCTTTCAACATGGCGATGATGCTTTTGGTGATGATGCGAGAAGCGGTGTCGGTCGACAGGCCGTTGATGATGGAGCGGTCCAGTTTGATGACATCCAACGGCATGCGACGAAGATAGCTGATGTTGCTGTAACCGGTGCCGAAGTCATCAAGTGAGATGCCGAACCCACGCAATTTAAGCATCTCCAGTCCATCAATGGCGGCGGGGCTTTCAATAATTCGTTCGGTTTCCAGACACTCAATGCCCAGCAGGGATGTTGGTAAGCGGGCATCAATCATCAGTTTTTCGAGCCAGTCGGCAAACCCTTTTTTGCTGAAATCTCTGACGCTGACATTGACGGTGATGGGCAACTGAATCGCGCTATTTTTCAGGCGCTTCAGACGGTCAATGGCATGGAAAACAACCCATTCCGTCAGTTCTTCCATTAAGGTGGTGGGTTCCACCAGCGGAATAAATTCTGCCGGTGACAATTCCCCTCTGAGCGGATGCGACCAGCGGATCAGCGCTTCCAGACCGAGCGGCTCACCGCTCTGCAAACAAATTTTAGGCTGATAAACCAGATACAGTTCCCGATCATGCTTCAGGGCCGATGCCAGATCATTCACGAGGGTGAAATCTTCGGTCCGGCGTTCATCCGACGCCAGGCTGAAACTCATGGCAGGTACGCTGCGGCAGATCGCTTCATGCAGCGCACTGACCGCACGGCGGAGAATTTCATGCGCTGAAAGTCGGCCAGGGATAAAGTCAGTTTCCCCGGCGTGCGTGGTCAGGTCGACGGACAGCCCCTCGCCCATATCCGCACTGATCCCCTCCAGCCTTGCGGCCACCCAGGCGGCACTTAATCGACTGTCATGCTTCGTCAACACCGCAAAGCGGCCGGTCGCGATGGTATAGAGCAACGCGTCATTACCAGGACGCAGCCGCAGCGGCAGCAAGGTGGCGACATCTTTCAACAGTCCCTCAACCGGTGCCATACCCAGGGAGCGAGCCAACTCATACGCTCTGGGCATATCAATACAGTCGATCAACACCAAGCGGCGCGGTGCGGTATCACCGGAAGATGAAAGAGATTGCAGGTCACGTATCAAACGCTGACGGTTGGGCAGACCGGTCACCGGGTCGGTATAACCGACGGCATGCCAGGCTTCAAGAAATGACATCACCAGTTCAGCGAGTAACTTAAGGGTAATCAACTGATCCGGGCTGAAAGGGTGGGATTCACGGTCAACCACGCACAGGCTGCCAAGCACCAGGCCTTCGCGATTCTTTAACGGCACCCCGGCGTAAAACCGGACAAAGGGTTCCCCGGTCACATAGGGATTGGTGGCAAAACGCGTATCCTGCCAGGTATCAGGCACCACCATGGCACCATCGCCATCCACCACGTGTTGGCACATTGAATCTACCCGGGCGGTCTTTCCCACCACAAAGTTATGTGCAGCCTTTATGTATTGGTGGTCGTCATCCATGACCGAAATAAAACTGCTGGGGATCCCCAATGTTTTACTGACGAGGCTGGTAAATTTTCTCAGTACATCATCCCGGCTTTCATCCGGATCCCGCAGCACCTGCAACGCAAGATGCTGGGAGCCCGCATCGCTACTGTCGTTTATGTACATCATCCCTCCGCCCTGACCCTGATTCAGATGCGAAAATTAAAATGAAAACGAATCATTGAAATCTGCTGAGTTGGTTATTCCGGTCATTACCGGCCAAACTTTTTAAGTTGATTATCATAGGCTTGTCACCAGATTTTGTCATTTTTATTTGTATTAACGGATTCTTTACGTCTGCCCTGCGGCGGAGCTGACTAAAAACGAAGGAAGTTAATGCTGTATTGGGGGGCGTTATAATTCATTTCTGACCATTGTCAGAAAAGATTGCAGGGCCGGAGAGGGATTAGATTTAAGAAATACCAGGCTGATACCAATGGAGAAAGTATCGGTTGCTGGCTTCAGTTCGCGAAATACGACGCCCTGACGTTTAATATTTTTCAGTGATGATGGGATAAGTGCGAAACCCTTACCCTCTGCAATCAATCCAAGCAGGATGTGATGATCTGGCGGCTCGGGTAGCATTCTGGGCCGGAAGGCGATGCGGTTAAAGAACGTCTGGCAATAATCATAAAAGCCGGGGTTTAACGAACGTTCGAACCAGAACATCGCTTCCTCATTGAGTTCGTTAAAGCTGATCTTCCTTTTACGTGCCAGAGGATGTTTTGCGGGGAGCGCAACAACCATTTCTTCTTGATGAACCACCTCAGACTCAAGACCCTCAACCTCAGTGTGTAAACCAATAAACGCCACATCCATCACGCCGTTTCTGATACTCCTCACCAGGTTTATGGAGTGATTTCCGGTGGTGATCAATTGCCAGTTGGGAAAGCGCTGCTGAAAGCGGTTAAACACGTCGGGGAAAACGCTGCGATCAAACACCGTGGTGTAGCCAATAACCAATTTTCCTTGTGCTGCGTCCTGCGCCGACCTGGCTGCGGCAATCGCTTTTTCCGCCTGTGCCAGAGTGCGCTTCACTTCTGGAAGGAACTTTTCTCCCGCGAGAGTCAGAACTACGCCGCTGGCGTTGCGTACAAATAATGCCACGCCCAGTTGTTCCTCAAGCTGACGAATCTGTCGGCTGAGCGGTGGCTGAGAAATATGTAATCGTTGCGCTGCGCGACCAAAGTGGCGTTCCTCACTGACCGCAAGGAAGTAGCGAAACTGGCGAAGATCGATGGCGTTGTTCATACCGAAAAGGTATCACAAAAAGGGTATTCGAAACATGTGTGGCTGAATTGTAGAGTGGGTTATGTCAATTATCTCAGGAGAAAACCATGTCAATATCAACACGCTATGATTCAGGTCTGGAAATTTTGCAGTGGGTGGGTGGGGAAAATTATGATGGCCCACTGCAGAAAATGCAGGAAGTCGCACCGGATCTGGCTCGTTTTATCGTTGAGTTTTGCTACGGCGAGATTATGACTCGTCGCGAACTTAACTTGCCGACGCGCCAACTGTGCACTGTTGCGGCGCTTGCAGCGATGGGAAATGCGCAGCCACAACTCAAATATCATCTGGCAGGCGCACTCAATGTGGGATGCGAGCCGGAGGCTATCATCGAAATCGTTATGCTGTGTGCGGTTTTTGCCGGTTTTCCTGCTGCTGGAAACGCCGTGGGACTGGCAGATGAAGTCTTTACCGCGCGCAAACTGCATTTTATGCCTGAATCACAGGCTGCTGCGGTTGATCGTTATGCCGTAGGAATGGCCGCTCTTGAAACGATAAGTGCTGGTGCAGGGAAGAACGTGGTGCAAAGCCTGCAGGATATTGCGCCTGACCTGGCCCGATTTGTGGTTGAGTTCTCCTACAGAGATATATTGTCGCGCTCCGTTTTGGATAACCGCACCAAAGAGCTGGTGATTATTTCGATGCTGACCGCCATGGGAACGGCCCAACCGCAGTTAAAAGTACATATTAGTGCTGCGTTAAATGTTGGAGCAACGCCGTCAGAAATTGTTGAGGTTATTCAGCAAATGGCGATTTATGCCGGATTCCCGGCGGCGCTTAACGGGATTTTTGCTGCGAAGGAAATTTTCGGTCAACGTAATTTATCCATCAAATGAGTGCTGACATAAAAGAAAAACCCGCACGAGGCGGGTTGAAATGCTGCACAGTTAATTAAGGAAAAATCTCGTACGCAGCACGTTGCTGTGTGTGTGCTTTGCGTCGCTATAATAGCAACGAGGACAGCGGTGTACAGATAATGATCGGCGAATTAAATTGACCGTGATGATTAGATTTTTAATCCCAGGCGAGGGTTTAGTGCGTGTGAATGAATAAAGACATAAATAAAAACGATGAATTAACCTGATGCTATCAACCCGATAATTATCATTTTCGGCTGTGATAATAATCAGCGTGAAGGAAATTATCGAGAAAAGGAAGTGAAAACTGATATAACGTACTGTAATTAATCCATATTTTAATGGACGACCCAATGAAAATCCATACCCGTTACTGTTCCTGTTGTTTAAAGTGTTGTGCTATTTCCTGCTGCATCGCGTTCAAATATTTTATTTTTAATTAAACGATCGATCAGCCAGCTTAGCGCCCGACCCGGTTTCTTTTTGCGTGACCACAACAGATCTACGCCCACAATCCAGTCGGTATGCGGATATTCCTGTTGCCGCAATTCGGTCAGTACGCCTTGTTCCAATTCACGTTGTACAAATATGCGGGGTAGGGAGGCCCAGCCCAGGCCGGCAATTGCAGCATCAATCATGGCGTTATAACTCTCCACGCGCCAGGTCATCGGGCTGCCGAGATATTCGGTGGTAGAAATGGTCTTCTGCTGTTCGCCAAACGTGATATGCCGCCAGCGGTGAAGATCGGCAAAGGATACCGGCAGGCGTTGGGCTAACGGATGTTGTGAACTGACGACATGCACCATGATCAGTTTGCCTAACTGCGCGAACTCAATGGTGTCACTGTCCACCGGGCGCGCCATTGAGATCCCGACATCCACCTCATTTTTGCGCACCATCGCTTCCACATCGCCCTGAAACGGCTCGCGGACATGGATATCCACGTCAGGAAAATGCATAGCAAATTCGTATAGTACGGCGGCAACCGTGGTATAGGGCACTTCGATCGCCAGGCTGACGTGCGCCTCGGTTGCGATGTTGAAAGCGCTAACGCGCTGCTCCAATGCATTGCATTGTTCCAGCACTGTTTTCACATATTCCCGCAGGGTGTTGCCTTCCGGGGTAAGGCTGATCTGGCGCGGCGAACGTACAAACAGACTGACGTTAAATTCATCCTCAAGATTACTCATCGCCATATTCACCGATGATTGCGAACGCTTCATCACCCGTGCGGCCGCAGAAAATGACCCTGAGCGAGCGACTTGCTCGAAAGTCATAAGTTGATCCAATGAATACTTCATCTGACGCCCAACCTTTCAGTTTTATTGAAAGCAGCTAATTATCAGTTGCCATTTTTAATTACATATAGTCGAGCGGTCAATCATTCGATATTGCATTTTTAGGGGGTGGTATGGAAAACGTGTTAAACAGCGGGCAGGCAGATAATCCGCTCACTGCCAGGCGTATTTTGTCGTTGGGATTTCAACATGTGTTAGTCATGTATGCAGGAACGGTGACGGTTCCGTTGATTCTGGCCGCAGCGCTGAAACTCTCAGCGAGCGAAACCATGGTACTGATTAATGCCTGTTTACTGACTTCGGGATTAGCCACCATTTTGCAATCAGTGGGCATCGGCCGTTTTGGTGCGCGTTTGCCGTTGATTCAGGGCTGCTCTTTCGTGGTATTGGGGCCAATGCTGATGGTCGGTCATGAATTTGGCATCACTTCAGTATTCGGTGCGGCAATGGCCTGTGGGTTATTTACTTTGCTGGTGGCACCGATTTTCAGCCAGTTGGTGCGATTTTTTCCGCCAGTGGTGATTGGCTGTGTCATTACCTTGATCGGTATTTCGCTGATGCCCGCTGCCGCGATCTGGTTGGGCGGTGGCAATCCCGATGCGCCTGATTTCGCCAGCATCGATAAGTTGCTGCTGGGGGCAGGAACCTTAATCCTCACCCTGATTTTCTACTGCGTCACTCGGGGGGTAATGCGTAATTTCAGCATCCTGGTTGGGTTGTTTTGTGGCTCAGTATTGGCATACCTGTGTGGCATGACGGATTTTTCGGCGGTTGCCAGTGCCGGGTGGCTGGGTTTTAGCTTGCCATTCGCCTTTGGCCTGCCTGAGTTTCATATTGCGCCGATTGTGGTGATGTGTCTGTCGATGCTGATTGTGATGACCGAAACCACCGGCAACGTGTTGTTGATCGACAAACTGATCGGCCAGCCAACCACCTCACGCCGCCTGGCAGATGCCATCCGCGCCGACGGACTGTCCACGTTGTTCGGTGGGTGTCTGAACAGCTTTCCGTACAACGCGTTTTCGCAGAATGCGGGTCTGATCATGCTGACAAAAGTGACCAGTCGGGTGGTGCTGATTGCGGCGGGGGGGATTCTGGTGGTTCTGGGCGTGTTCCCTAAACTGGGTGCGATCATTGCGGCCATTCCCAGCCCGGTATTAGGTGGGGTAGGCATTCTGATGTTTGGTATGACCATCAGCGCCGGTATACAGGAGCTGAAAAACACCGATTTCAGCAATGAAAAGAATATCCTGATTATCTCTGTCTCAATTGCGGTCGGCATTGTGCCAATGGCCTTTCCGGCGATTTTTCACCTACTGCCGCCGTCTTTAAAACTGATTTTCGACAGCGGCATTTTCCTCGGTGGCTTTACCGCCGTGGTACTGAACGCCATCCTGAATGGTTACGGGGCGCGCAGATGATCAATGACCACGATATTCACTTTCTGCGTTTATCCAATGAGGTTGGCCGACGCGCCATTGCGCTGGGTAAACATCCGTTTGGTGCGGTGCTGGTGGCTCCAGACCAGCAAACGGTTTTGCTGACGCAATGCAATATCGACACGGTGAATCATGCGGAATCAACCCTGGCGCGGATCGCGGCGACGAACTTCTCAGCGGAATATTTGTGGCAATGCACGCTTTACACGGCGGTGGAACCCTGCTGCATGTGCGCCGGAACGATCTACTGGGCCAATATTGGTCGGGTGGTATTTGGCATGAGTGAAACGCGTTTGCTGGCGTGCACCGGCAGCCATGAAGAGAACCCGACGATGAGCCTGTCGGCCGCCACGGTATTTGCGCACGGGCAGAAAGCCATCCGCTTAGTGGGGCCGGTTGATGCGCTGGATGAGGAGACTTTTGCGCTGCAACGATCGTTCTGGCGCGCAAGGTAACTGCAGGTGGGTCGGCCGGGGCCGACCCTGGGGCATGAGTCAGGACAGAAGTGTTGCCGCGCCCTGCAACATAAACTGCGTGTCGGTGCCGACAGCAATATAATCAAATCCCTGCTGCGCATACGCCGTCGCAGTCACTTTATCGGCCGCGAAAATCATGGCGATTTTCTGCTGTGACTTGCATGCGCGTAAAATACGCGCAATAGCCTCCTGAATCACCGGATGCCTGAGTTCTCCGGGTAAATTGCAGGCTACGCTGAGGTCGTAGGGGCCAACAAAAATACCGTCAACACCATCAATAGCGCAGAACTGTTCAATATTATCCAGCGCGCCAAGCGTCTCGCATTGAGGAATCACCAGACAACGGGTATTGACTCCGGAAAAAAAGTTTTCCATGCCCGTTTTTAGCGTGGGGTCCATCCCATAAGCCGCATTGCGACCAAATGCCACACCACGATGACCAAGTGGGTAATATTTGGTGTGACGCACAATCTGCTTGATCTCTTCGAGGGTATGTACATCCGGAATAATAATCCCAGCAGGAGCCATATCCATGCTACGAAGTAGGGTTGAACGCAGGGAGTCGCGCACACGAATAAACAGTTTTTCCGGCCATCGGCTGGTTGCATGCACAAAGTTTAATAAAGCCGCGTCGGATAATGCGCTGTGTTCAGCGTCGGCGATAAGAAAGTCAAAACCTGCCAGGCAAAGGCTCTCAGCAGCCACGGGACTCATTAATTGACAGAATGTACCGGTCTTGGTTGATAACATGTGAAACCCTCAAGTTGTCTGTTCCTCTAACGCGTGATCACCCTAACGTCTCGCCTGAGCAGTATTTTCCCAGCATGGCTTTATTTTCTACACGAATGCGTCCGCGTGAAGATGAAATGACGGACTCTTTCTTTAATTTGCTGAGAATATATGAAACCTGAACGCGTGATACTGCCACTACATTGGATATTTCTTCATGCGTCAGATTAATGTCATAAAACTGCATGCCTGAATCTTGCATATATTCAGAGTAGAGGTAAAGAAAGTTACACACACGCACAAATGCGCTGTTGTAACTCTGATTAATTGAATCAAATATCAGGAAGTTGAACATATCCAGATAAGAGGCGAGCACCCGCTGCATGAGTTCAGGATGCTGCTGCATTAATTCACTCAGTTTCTTTTGCGGTAATATGATGCCTTCAACATCGGTTACCGCCATATTGTATTCCAGCAAACGGTAGGTGCGCATTGAGGAATAAGTCGGAAAAAGACTGCCCTCAGCATGATAAAATAGCGTTTTGACCGCCCCCGATTCATGGATGACAGAATAGCTACTGAGGCCCTTCTCAATCAACAGGCAAAAATCTAACGGTGATTCCGATGAAAAAATCAATTCACCTTTTTTAAATATTTTACGCCCGGTAGCATGCTGTAAAAACAGTGGCTTCAGGTCATCAAACACGTGCGAAAAATAAAATTTTGGAATCTCCATCGGTTGACGCTCATTGCCTGACAGGTAAATGTGAGGAAGATGATACATGCAACTCCTTAAGATGGATATGAATGCTAACGGATAAGTAATAACGCCTGACTCATTCTGTCGATGGCGATCTTTAGATTTTCCATCGATGTTGCATAAGAAAGCCGAACATATCCCTCTCCCTTTGCCCCAAAGACAGTGCCGGGTACCAGGGTGACGTAACAGGTTTCAAGGATGTATTGGCAGAACGCCTCGGATGTCATTCCGGTGCCCTCTATGTTAAGCATGATGTAAAAGGTTCCGGCGGGTTTCTGGCAACGGCAACCGGGCAGCGTGTTGAGTTGTTGATAGAGAAAGTCGCGGCGGCGGCGATACTCTGCGACCATGGCCCGGCTGGCATCATCATTGCTGTTAAGCGCGGTTTCCGCCGCCGTCTGAATAAAACTCACCGGACAAGCAATGCTATAGAAGCTGAGTCGCATTAACGGGTCGATCAATGTCTGTGGGCAGAGCAGATAACCGATACGCCAGCCGGTCATGGCGTAATACTTTGAGAAGCCGTTTAAGACAATGGTACGCTCGCGCATGTCCGGCAGCATAGCGATAGTGCTGAATTCACCCTCAAAAAGAATGTCAGCGTAGATATCATCGGTGACGACCAACAAATTATGTTTGATAGCCAGTTGAGCAATGGCCATTAACGAGTGCTCATCCAGCACGCTTCCACTTGGGTTAGCTGGACTGTTTACCAGAATCATGCGCGTTTTGGGGGTAATTAACGCCTCCAGAAGCGCTGTATCAACCTGATAACCTTGACTGGCATTCAGAGAATAGCTGATGGCTTTAGCACCTGCGATTTCCGGTACCGTGAAATAACAAAGATAACCTGGATCGGGAACCAGAATTTCATCGCCCGGATTGAGATACGCCATCATCGCCAGGAAGATACCGTGGGCGACACCCTGGGTAATCATGATTTCGTTTGCTGTATATGTAAGACCATATTGTTGCTGATATTTTTTAGCAATGCTTTCTCTTAATGACACTTTACCCATAACCGGGCCGTAGTGAACATCATTATTATTTAATGCATCGATGGCGGATAAAGTGATGTTTTTTGGTGTGTCAAAATCGGGTTCGCCAATTTCCAGATGAATAACATCATGTCCCGCTTTTTCATAGGCCAAAGACTTTTCAATAATATCGCGAATTTTAGACAGCGGTGCATTGGCCATTCTGTCGGCCTGATTAAAAGCGTGTTTCATCTTCAACCTTTTTTCGAATAGATCGGAATCAATTCACGCCTGTACGCACAGGCGTGAATCGTTTGGTGCTGTAGATTACGACATGACGAAACCGCCGGTCATCATAATGTTTTCACCGTTAATATAATGCGCAATGTCGGAACTCAGAAAAGCAACAAGAGCAGCTATTTCCTCCGGGTTACCAACCCGACCCAGTGGCACTTTGTCACCAATACGTTGGTACAGTTTAGCTATTTCCACCCCTTCGATCTCTGCACGTGTTTTTAAAGCAGATTGCAGGAGTTCTGTATCAATGTTACCGGGAGAGAGGGCAACGGCACTGATATTATGTTGACCCATCTCAAGCGCCATGACTTTCGTCATCATAATCACCGCGGCTTTCGCGGCGCAATACGCGCTATTGGCGTATTCCTCCCGCACACCGCAATAAGAGGCACAGTTAATAATCCGTCCTTGACGCCTGGGAATCATCTGCTGCAAGACTTCACTGCATACGATAAATGTTCCTTTGAGATTGAGATCAATAATGAAATCGAAATCCTCATCACTCAGTGTGTCAATAGTGGCGAGGCGTGTAGAACCTGCACTGTTGAATAACACATCGATATGGCCAAACTCCGCGACAACCTGGGCAATGGCGGCAGCAACGTGTTGGCGATCGGTGATATCGGTGGCGAATGCCAGCGCTTTTCCACCCTTGTCGCGTACTTGCTGTGCGGTAATTTCTGCGGCGCTGCCATTGATATCAAGCGCGACAATGGTCGCTCCTTGCTCCGCACAGCGGTAACTTGCTGCGCGGCCAATGCCACTGCCAGCACCGGTGATAACCATCACTTTATTTTGCAAATTCATGGCGGATCTCCCGTTTTTCGGGTGCTTCAAGCCCGTGCAGTTCAACCAGTTTATGGTCGATACCCTTCACTTTATTCAACACCATCGACACCACCACCATCAGGATGGCGGGCGGTACGACACACAGCCCCATTGAGACGGTCCAACTGATATGGAACACATAATCCATCAGTAAATAAGACACAGGTCCGGCAATCAGGGCACACCAGGCACCTTCCTTGCGGGCGTAGCGCCAGGACACGCCAGCAAACAGCGGGACGGCTAACATCGAACCCACACCGGAAAGTGACAGGAAAATAAAGACCTGTAGCAATGCAGGTGGTTTGACCATATTGAAATAAAGGACGAACAGGGCAGAGGCAATGATGCTGGCCTGAGTCACCCATACCGTTTTACGCGGCGTGGCTTTTTTACTGAGATGCGCATAGAGGTCGGAGCCAATTGACTGTCCGATCACCAGTAACAATCCTGAAGCGGTGGACAACATAGCGGAGAAGAAACCAATCATCATGATGCCGGACAACACAGGCGTGAAAAATTCTCTGGTCATCGTCACCGTGAGATAGTCCGGGTTGGCTTTGGGAAATAACACGTGTCCAATCAGGCCAAGGAAAATCATGGCATTGAACATGGCTCCCAACACCAGGGTAATGAGCAGAAACTGACCAATTTTCTTTCTACTGATGTTAGGTACTGCCAGATAGCGCGAGGCAATATAGGGCTGGCTAAACATGATGAAGAAGCCAAATAAGGCGATACAGGGAATAGAATACCAGGGAAAAATAGCATCAGGCCCCTTATCGTAAGTGCGCAGGTAATTGGGCGCGACATCCTGTAGAGACGACTCCAGACCGGTAAAGCCACCAATCTTCATCAGCGCAACGGTTACCAGCGCCGCGGCCAGGATGGTCATGAAAGCGCCCTGGAAGAAATCAGTCCAGGCAACGGAGCGAAAGCCCCCGACATTCACAAAGAACACCACAGCGACCATCATCACCAGCAAGCCGGTAGAAAAATCAATACCGGTATAACTTTGCAACAATAGGGCAGCGCCTTTGTATTGCGAGACCAGCATAAACAGGTAGCAGATCACCATGACCACAGAGATATAGATCTTCATGCTACTGCTGTTGTAGCGCGAGCACAGATAATCGGTTAACGAAAGAGAACCATAACGGCTACTTTGCAAGCGCAGTCGGCGGATCACAAATAAGCCTGGAATCACCAGTCCTGGTACGGTGAAGACGGTAAACCAATAATAGGGCCAACCGACGGTAGAAATAAAACCCGGATCGCCAATAAATGACCCGGCGCTGACAGACGTGGCACAATAGGAAAAGGCTAATACGACAATAGGGGTAACTTTGCCGCCGAGGAAATATTCAACATCATCACCCGACTTACCCTTACGCATCTTCAGCCAACCCCATACAGCAAGAATCAGGTTAATGACGATAAAGACGGCAAAAAATATCATATAGAAATGTTGATCGCTCATGTAATTCGCCCCGGGTTAGCTGCCATTGCGTGAGTCTGAGGAGTTTTGCATCTCAATTTTTTTAAGCATTTCATCTAAATGATCATCGGGACGTCGCATCCAGATAATCACCATAATGGCTGCTAAGGCGAAAAGGAGAAATTCACAGCCCATCATTACTACCCATGTTTGCATGATGTTACCTCATTCAAATTGCTAAGGCTGCTTCGTAACCCTGACGAATTGCCTTGACCATATCCCCCGGCTTTTCCGCATCACCGATAATTTTTAGATTTTTTATGACATCACCATCCGAATTTTTTAATGCATTATTGAGCGTTGAACCGGTTGAAATAATGATGCTGTCTATTCCGTCAATACAATGCTCGGAACCTTGTTGTTGATAATAAACACGGTCGTCATCAATGCGACTAACACGTGCCTGGCTGATGGTGTGGAACTGCGTATCCATATTGAGTTCATCAAGCAGGCAGATTCTTGAATCCTGCGGCATTCCGTGTGCAATATATTCCTGAGGATCGATAACATAGATTTCGACTTTCCGGACTGACATAATATAATGTGCCAGCTCGGCCCCGACGGCACCGCCACCAATGATCACCGCGCGTTGCCCCACTTGCTGAGGAAATAAAAAAGCCTGTTGCGCAGACAGCATTTTTTCAGGCTGAAGACCCGCAATCACCGGGGTTTTATCAAGTGAACCTGTGGCGATAATGACCGCATCTGAGCCAGAGCGAGCAATGTCTTCGCGGGTGACTGTATATCCGGTGTGAATTTTAATGTTAGGTTTTGCCAGCTGGCGACGATAATAGGCCAGCACCTCGAGATAACTCTCTTTACCGGGAGCCAGAGCGGACTGGACAATCTTACCGCCAATATCAGCTCCGGCATCAAATAAGGAAACCTGATGCCCGCGCAATGCAGCGACGCGGGCGGCTTCCATGCCGGCAGGCCCGCCACCAATGATCATGATTTTGCGGGATTGCGCGGCAGGCGTGATGTCATAGCTCCTCAATGTTTCGCGCCCGGTCTGCACATTCAACATACATTTTACGGCTCGCTCTCCTGCCGTGCGGTCATGGCATCCTTTATTACAGGCGATACAAAAAACAATGTCATCCAGTGCCCCGAGTTTTAATTTGTTTGGATAATCCGGGTCGGCAATTAACGCTCGCCCCAGGGCAATCAAATCCGCTTTTTTTCTGACAATCGCCTCGGTCTGAATATCGGGTGAACTGAGTTGTCCGGCGGCCATCACGGGAATTGAGACGGCATCGCGGATGTTTTCTGCCAGATACAGATTTACCCCTTTCTTGTGGTAAGTATTGGGAACCGTGCGGATATAAGGATACATGCCTGCAGACACACTGATCGCCGCAAAACCAAGTTGCTCCAGATGTTGGGCAATGCGTACCGACAAGTGCGGATCGATACCGCCTTCACGGCACTCATCGCCAACAATGCGGATTGTAATGGGATATTCATCCCCGACAAGGGCACGGCTACGTGACATGATTTCGTTGATAAACTGCATCCGTCCGAGAAAACTTCCGCCATAACGATCGGTTCTTTTATTGGTCAGAGGCGACATAAAGGCACAAATCAAATAACCATGCGCGCCGTGTAATTCAACGGAATCGAAGCCTGCTTGTTTTGCACGCCACACGGCCTGAGCATAGTATTCAACATATTCTGCGACTTCTGCGGTTGACAATTCTCTCGGTGGTGAGTATTCCGCTTTAAATATTGAGTAGACTTCAGGCTCGAAATACGAAGGTGCTACCGGTTGATGACCGGTGACATTAATGCTGGTTTCACGACCTGAGTGGTGAATTTGTGCGGAAATCAGACAATCATATTGATGTACTGCGTCAGTGAGGGCTTTCAGTCCGGGAATGCATTCATCGCGGTCGATATACAGCTGTCCTCCAAAATCACCATCAGGCTTGATACAGACAGAGCCAACGATGAGCATTGCGCTTCCGCCTTGTGCCCGGCGCTCATAAAATGCAATTTCCTCTGCTGTTACGCTGCCATCATGCGTCATATGTACCGACATTGGTGCCATGACAAAGCGATTTTTTAACAGCAAAGGGCCGATCTGAACCTTTTCAAATAAAATATCAGTGTTCATTTTACGCATGCCTCGCACCCACAACATTTCATACATTTTTCCATCAGGAAAAGTTATTTTATTTTCAGGTGTGCTGTTTTCCGGTATTTCAGCTTTTATTCGTGCCGTGCTAACGGCAGTTTGAATTCCCTGGTTAGCTATTTATAGCAAGAGCAATTTTTTCATCTGTAACTTACTTTACACTCATGGCATTAAGTCTCCTGGTATAAGAAAAGGGAATGCCGCGCAGTAAAAATAAAAGGAAGAAAAGTGTTAACCCAATGAGATAATTGACGACTGCTGGACTTTAACATGTAAATATCAACCGCCAGGATATAAATGTGATATGAAAAAAATATAGATATAAAGGGAGAGGTAGCGCGACAGGTGTTGTCACCAGCTCCGCTGTCAACAGGACGACATCAACCTGCCTTTTGCTATTGGTGTCGTTGATCCTCATCAAGTTTTTACACATCCAATCATTACTCTCAGGCTAACGATCTGTCCCGCTGCTTGATTGATGGAATCCCCCCCGGGAGCCAGACTGAATCCAGTTGAAGCAATCATTGAGATTCGCGAATTCAGGAGGTTAGTCATGTCATCAGGACAGCATACGCCGCGCGTCTGGAATACGCGGCGCATCGAAAAACAGCGGAGACTGGCATCCGTGCAGGTAGCGGGTAAAGTGCTACCGAGCGATCAAATGCCAGAGATGCTCGAACGGTTGATCTCACCGGGCGATCGGGTGGTGCTGGAAGGCAACAACCAAAAACAAGCCGATTTTCTTTCGCGCATGTTGGCGCAGGTCAATCCGGCCAAAGTCAATAATCTGCATATGATCATGCCCAGTGTCGGTCGCAGCGAGCACCTCGACATTTTTGAAAAAGGCATTGCCCGTAAACTCGATTTCTCCTTCGCCGGGACGCAGAGTCTGCGTATTTCGCAGCTACTGGAGGATAACATCCTCGAAATCGGCGCTATCCACACCTATATCGAACTGTATTCACGCCTGTATGTCGATCTGGCACCGAACGTGGCGTTGATTGCCGGTTACAAAGCCGATCGTAAAGGCAATCTCTATACCGGGCCGAGTACCGAAGACACCCCGGCACTGGTAGAAGCAGCGGCTTTCCACGATGGCATCGTGATTGCCCAGGTCAATGAACTGGTGGATGACGAGTGCGATCTGCCGCGCGTGGATATCCCAGGTTCCTGGATTGATTACGTGGTGGTGGCGGATAAACCGTTCTTTATTGAGCCGTTGTTCACACGTGACCCGCGTCTGATCAAACAGGAACATATCCTGATGGCGATGCTGGCGATCAAGGGCATCTACGCTGAGCACCAGGTGCAGTCACTCAACCACGGTATCGGTTTTAATACTGCGGCGATTGAATTGCTGTTGCCGACTTACGGTGAGCAACTCGGCCTGAAAGGCAAAATCTGTAAGCACTGGACACTCAACCCGCATCCGACGCTGATCCCTGCCATCGAAAGTGGTTGGGTGGAGAGCGTGCACTGTTTCGGTGGTGAACTGGGGATGGAAGAGTACATCCGCGCCCGCCCCGATATTTTCTTCACCGGTGCTGACGGTTCGATGCGTTCCAACCGCGCCATGTGCCAGCTCGCCGGTCAATACGCGGTGGACATGTTCATCGGCTCCACCTTGCAGGTTGATGGCCTTGGCAACTCCTCGACGGTCACCCGGGGTCGTCTGGCCGGTTTTGGCGGCGCACCGAATATGGGCCATGACCCGCACGGACGTCGTCATGCCACACCGGCGTGGCTGGCAATGATCAACGAGCCAGATCCGCTGCAACGTGGGCGCAAGCTGGTGGTGCAGATGGTGGAAACCTTCCAGGCGGGCGTTAAACCGACCTTTGTGGAAAAACTGGACGCGGTTGATGTCGCGAAAAGCGCCGGTATGCCGCTGGCACCGGTAATGATCTACGGAGATGACGTCACCCACGTGCTGACGGAAGAAGGTATTGCCTACCTGTATCGCGCGACCAGCCTGGAAGAACGCCGGGCGATGGTGGCTGCCGTGGCGGGTATCACCGATATCGGTTTAGGTGTGGATGCGAAACGCGTGGCTGAATTGCGCCGCAGCGGCAAAGTGGTGTTCCCGGAAGATATCGGCATTCGTCGTTCCGATGCCACCCGCTCACTGCTGGCTGCTGGCAGCGTGGCTGACCTGGTCGAATGGTCAGACGGCCTTTACAACCCGCCCGCTAAATTCCGGAGCTGGTAATGAAACGACTCTCACCCACACCGGTTGAATTGCATCTGCATCGTTTGGCGCAGCTAGCGACCGATTGCCTGATTGAAGAAGTGAACCTCACGCCCAAACCAGGGTTGGTGGATCGGCGTGGCAGTGGGGCGCATCACGACCTCACGCTGGCGTTGATGGAGCGATCCGCACGCAGCCTGACGCCCACTTTCTATGCGTTAGCACAGCAAAGCTGGCAGCGTCCGGCGGATGTCGCGCTGCGGGAAACCATCGGACAACTGGGACGTGAGGGTGAGAAGCAAATGATGGCCGCCACTGCCGGGGTTAATACCCATCGTGGTGCCATCTGGGCGTTAGGCTTGCTGGTCAGCGCGGGTGCCATGCTGGCGGGGGGCGGTGACAGCCAGCGAGTGTGCGATGTTGCTGCGCGGTTGGCCACCTTGCCAGACCGCGCTGCCCCCAGAACCTTCAGCAAAGGGTTGCGGGTGGTACATCGTTTTCGGGTACCCGGTGCGCGTGAAGAAGCCCAGCAGGGGTTTCCCCATATTACCCGGCTGGCGCTGCCGCAGCTCCATGCCAGTCGCCGTGCCGGTGCCGATGAAACGGCGGCACGCATCGATGCGCTGATGGCGATTCTCACCTCACTGACCGACACCTGCGTACTGCACCGGGCTGGCTTACCGGCGCTGCGTGCCATGCAGGACGGTGCACGCCAGGTACTGGCGGCTGGCGGCTATGCCGACGCGGCTGGGCGCAGAGCGCTGGCAAAACTGGATAACGCGATGTTGGAGTTCAATGCCTCGCCGGGTGGCGCTGCCGATTTACTGGCCGCCACGCTGTTTCTTGACCGCATCACCGGCGCTCAGGCATCAACATTTAATGATTAAGAGGTAGCTATGGAACACATAACGTTGTCATACCCGTCCAGCCGCAAGCTAAGCGGCAAGGCGCTGGCGGGCGTGGTGGGATCGGGGGATATGGAGGTGCTGTTCACGGCGGATGATAGCCACGTCCTGAACATCGCTATCACCACCTCAGTCAATAACAGCCACGCGCGCTGGGACGCTCTGTTCAATCGTCTGGCGCAACTTACCGAGTTGCCTGCGGGCCAACTGGTGATTCATGACTTCGGTGCGACACCGGGTGTCGCGCGTATCCGCATTGAACAAGTGTTTGAGGAGGTCGCTCATGCGTAACGACAGCAGTTTTATTGAGTTACGGGCGCGGCAACGGGCGCTGGCTCTGCTGGATGCTGGCAGCGCACGCGAACTGCTTGATCCTTTCGCTGGGGTGATGTCGCCGTGGTTACCCAAACAGGGCATCGTGCCACAGGCCGATGACGGCATGGTGGTGATGAAAGGCAGCCGCCACGGCAAACCCACGGTTGTGGTGGCAATTGAAGGTACCTTCCAGGGTGGCAGCATGGGCGAAGTCTCTGGTGCCAAAATGGCGGCGGCGCTGGAACTGGCAGCGGAAGACAACCGCAACGGCATCCCGACCCAGGCGATTCTTTGTCTGGAAACCGGGGGGGTGCGCCTACAGGAAGCCAACCTCGGGCTGGCGGCGATTGCCGATATTCATGCCGCGATTGTTGATCTGCGCCGTTACACCCCGGTTATCGGCATTGTCGCCGGTACGGTCGGTTGCTTTGGTGGGATGTCGATTGCCGCGGCGTTATGCAGCTACCTGATCGTCACCCGCGAAGCGCGTCTGGGACTGAATGGCCCGCAGGTAATCGAGCAGGAAGCCGGCATTGAAGAGTACGACTCGCGTGACCGTCCCTTTATCTGGAGCATGACCGGCGGCGAAATCCGTTATCAGAGTGGGCTGGTTGAGGCGCTGGTTGGTGATGGGGTGAATGCCGTTCAGGCCGCCGTCGATGATGCCATCGCCCGGGGCGTCCCGGCACAGCATCGTAGTGAAAACTACGCCTTCTACCTTGATCGCTTAACCCGTTTTGATACGCAGCAACAGGCCAGTACGGCTGTGATTCATCAGGTCTTTGCCCCGGAGGTGAAAAAATGAGCGCCAATAACAGCCGTGGTGAGCTGTGGTTTAACCAGCTGACCGGCGACGCAGAGCGGATTCAGGGTTTATGTCCATCGGTACTGGCCGCGGATGCCGCCGGTGTTCGCTACATTGCGGTGGTCCCGGATGCGCACAACCGCTACCCGCGTGCCGCCAAAGGTGAGGTGGGATTACTGGAAGGGTGGACGCTGGCGAAAGTGGTACAGGAAACCCTCGCCGCCGATGCCAACAGCACCATCAAACGCCCGATCGTGGCGGTGATTGATGTGCCAAGCCAGGCCTACGGTCGCCGTGAAGAAGCGTTCGGTATCCACCAGGCATTGGCCGGTGCGGCCGGGGCGTATGCCCAGGCTCGCCTGGCAGGCCACCCGGTGATCGGCTTGATTGTCGGTAAGGCAATGTCCGGGGCATTCCTGGCGCACGGTTATCAGGCTAATCGCCTGATCGCCTTCAACGATGCGGGCGTGTTGGTGCATGCCATGGGCAAAGAATCTGCTGCCCGTATCACACTGCGTACCGTGGAAGCACTGGAAAAACTGGCCGCCACGGTGCCGCCGATGGCTTATGACATCAGCAATTACGCCACGCTGGGTTTGCTGTCGTCGCTGCTGAACATTGCCGATCCCGATGCACCGAGTGCCAGCGATGTGCAGCGAGTACGCGACACCCTGGCGGCAGCGATTGCGGATGCCCGCAAGGACCCGCGCCGTGGTTCGGGTGAAGTCGCCGCTAATCGTCAGGCTTCGGCTGATGTGCGCGCGCGTATGCGTGCCAGTTGGTAGTTAAAACAAAAAATATAAACCTGCCGGATTGCGACAGGGCCGGGTGTGTGGTTACACCCGGCTAACTGCAGCATCTGTTAAATAAACACCATCGCGTCAGTATTCACTCTTCTAATAACAGGTGATTTATGACTTACGTGATTCTTCATGCCCTCGCGCCCATTTTTGTCATCATGCTGCTGGGTTTCTGGGCTGGCAAGGCCGGGATGGTCGATAACAAGAACGTCTCGCTGCTGAATATATTTGTAATGGATTTTGCCTTACCTGCCGCGCTGTTCAGTGCCACGGTACAGACTCCGTGGAGCGGTATTGTGGCGCAAATGCCACTGATCGCGGTCCTGACGCTGGCGATGTGGATTGCCTATGCGGCGCTCTACTTTATCGCGACCGGGATCTTCAAAAAGTCACCACAGGATGCGGCGGTGTTGACGCTGACGGTCGCATTGCCGAACTATGCCGCGCTGGGGCTGCCGATTCTGGGCAGTGTGGTCGGTGAAGGTTCCGCGACATCATTGTCAGTCGCGGTGTCTATTGCCTGTGGTTCGGTGCTGATGACGCCGTTTTGTCTGCTGATCCTCGAACGAGAAAAAGCGCGGGCGGCAGGTGAGACTCAACGTTCCACGCTGGCGATGTTGCCGGTACTGATGTGGCGTTCGGTGAAAAAACCTATCGTCTGGGGACCGTTGCTGGGGGTGGTGCTGTCGGCGTTCGGTGTGAAGATGCCGGATCTGCTGCTGGCATCGATTAAACCGCTCGGACTGGCAGCCACAGCGGCGGCGCTGTTCCTGACCGGGGTGATCCTCTCCGCACGTAAACTGAAAATTAACAGCATGGTGATCAGTTCCACCGTCACCAAGTTGTTGATTCAACCGGCGTTGGCCTGGGGTATCGTACTGGTATTTGGCTTGCATGGCACCGTTGCCATCACCGCGATTCTGATGATTGCGCTGTCCGCTGGTTTCTTTGGCGTGGTATTTGGTAACCGTTTTGGCGTGCAGTCACCCGATGCGGAAGCGGTGTTGCTGCTTAGCTCGCTGCTGTCGATTCTCTCGCTGCCGCTGTTTATATCCTTAACTGCAGGAATCTGATCATGAACATCACCGCACGTCCCCACGACCTGCTTTGGCTACGCCATGACAGGGCGCTGGTCGGCATCACCGAAGCTTGGGTGGCCGAGCTGTGGCATTGCCAGCAGCCGGTGGTGGTGCGACGTGATGTGATGCAACAGGGGTTGATTCCGGTTGGCGTGCGCGGTCAGGCACGCCAGCAACGGGCCGCGGGTTGGGTGGCACCCGCTGACGTGGTGCGGGTGATCTCGCCGGAAATGCTGGTGGTGCCACCTCAATTGAATCATCACCCGACAGTTCAGGCGCTGGTGGTGCTGCGTCAGCACAACTGGCCGTGGGAGTGGGGCGTGACCGGCAGCACGGGTTTTGCGCTGGCAACCGGCTTACCGGTATTGCACCAGGACAGCGATTTGGATCTGCTAATCCGCGCCGCAACGCCATTGCGGCCTGCTGACGTTAGCCGCTGGCAACAGGCGCTGTCGACGCTGCCATGCCGTGCCGACACCCAGATTGAGACCCCCTTTGGTGGCTTTGCGTTGAATGAGTGGCTGCGCAGTGGACGCGTGCTGCTGAAAACCGCACAGGGACCGCGCTTAACGGATAATCCCTGGGCAGAGGAGATGCCATGAAAACCTTGTTTACCTTTCCCGGTCAGGGCGCACAACGGCCAGGTATGCTTCACGATCTACCACGTGATGTTACCTGGCAGCAGGCGCAAGCGGTATTGGCGGATGAGCTGACCACCCTCGACAGTCCTGACGCATTACAGCATACCCGGTCCGTGCAGCTTGCACTGCTGATAGCGGGGGTCTCCGCTGCCCGCAGATTGATGGCGCAGGGTGTGCAACCGGATATGGTCTGTGGCTTGTCGATTGGCGCTTATCCGGCGGCGGTGATTGCCGGGGCACTGGACTTTGCGGACGCGTTACGGCTGGTGGCGCTGCGCGGCGATCTGATGGAAAGTGCGTATCCGCACGGCTATGGTCTTACCGCCATCAACGGCTTACCGTTGTACCAGGTGGAGCCGCTGGTGGATAACCAGCACAGTTTTATCGCCAACATCAACTCGGAATCGCAGATCGTCATTGCGGGCAGTGAGGCGGCGATGCAAGCCGTCGGTGATGCGGCGCGGGCACAAGGCGCCAACTGCGTCCGCCGCCTGGCAATTAGCGTGCCATCCCACTGCGCCTTGTTGAATGAACCGGCGCACAAGCTGGCGCAGCAGATGCGGCAAGTGTCACTGCAACCGCCACGCTGTGCCTACCTCAGCGGCAACAGCGCCCGGGTATTGTGGCAACCGGAACGCATTGCTGACGATCTGGCGATGAATATGGCCCGCCAGGTTCGCTGGCATGAGGCGATGGTCGCGGCGGAAGAACGCGAGGTACGGTTGGTGATTGAGATGCCACCCGGCGGGGTGCTGACCGGCCTGACGCGCAGTACCCAACCGCAGGGGGAGTGTCTGGCGTTGGAGCGCAGCAGCATCGAACTGGTGCAACATCTCTACGCTCGTGGCTGAGACTTATCCTGTAGGCTCAGGGCGTACATCCGGCCCTCCGCCACCAGCGCTAACAGATTCGGATCATGTTCGCGGTTGCGGGCAAAGACGATGGCGATTTGCTGGCGCATTTGATAAGGCTCGGCCAGCTTGCGGAACTGTAAGTCGTGCTCGTATTGTTTGCGCATACGCCCCGGCACCAGTGAATACCCCATCCCCGCCTGCACCAGGCTGAGCATCGAAAAGATATCATTGACGCGCGTGACGATATTGGGTTCAAAACCCGCCACATGACAGGCTTCCTGAAAACCGGTAAAGGTGGCAAACCCTTCATCGAGCGAGACAAAGGGTTTGTCGCTGTAGTCGCGCAGGTCGATATCCACCGCCGCATCGCGCGGTTCCGTAGTCGGCACCGCCAGATAAATATCATCCTGAAACAAGCTGACCTGCTCAAACACCTTCTGGTCGATTTCCGTTTCCGTCACCGAGATGATGATCGCGTCCAGTTGATTATTTTGCAGCATCCCGGTCAGCACCTGATTGGATCCCATGGTTAGGTTCAGCTCCAGTTCCGGGCGACGCAGTTTCATATTCATGATCAGGCGTGGCACGGTTTCCAGCGATAAGGAATACAGCGTGCCGATCCGCAGATGTCCCAGCCCGATACCCGCCGTGCGCCGGGTCTCTTCCAGCCCCTGGCTGAGGGTCTGCAACGCTTCGCGGCTATACTCCAGCAAGGTCCAGGCGGCGGGCAGCGCCACCAGGTTACGTCCCTTGTGGGTAAACAGCGGGCAACGCAGACTCTCCTCCAGCGTATGCAACGCGCGGTGCACACTGACGGTACTGATGCCGAGTGTTTCCGCCGTGCGCGCCAGATTTTCGCTTTCCATATAGGTGCAGAAAATGAAAAGTTTGCGCACCGTCAGATCATTATCGAAATTGAGTTTCATGAATAAAGTCATTAAAAATGAAGACGATGATTATCATACACCTTTCATTTTAATCATGCGGCGCTGATGTACCCGTGATTCCGCCACGGCTGTGATCAGCATGATCACGGTGGTCAGCCAACCGGCCTGTTCCAGCGTTAACACCGGCATCAGTACCACCGCCAGACACAGCGCCAGCGCCCCGACAATATGGGTGACGGGGATGCTGCCGTACACCACCCGTTTGTAGATGGCGCTGCCTACCAGGAAGATCACCGACCCGGCGCTGATTACCGCACCATGCAGCAGCGTCACGTGATGTTCCGGCCCTTCGAGGGTGAGGTCATTCCCTACCGCCATGACGATAATCCCGCCGACCAAAATCACATGGATATAGTGAAAACGTGCCCCCATGCGACCAGGATCAGCGGAGTGGGTGATGGCCTGTGTCGCCTGCTCCCCAGAAGTGCCAAAGTAGAGCCACCATACCGCCAGCGCCGAAATAAACGTTGCGGACATCGCGGAGAGTACCGGGAAGGTCCAGGCCTGGCTCTCGGCCAGACTGCCTCCGGTCGCCAGCAGGCTTTCTCCCAACGCCACGATCACAAACAACTGACAACGTTCGGTGAGATGTCCCCCCTCGATCGTCCAGTCGCGGGTGGAGGAACGTCCCATCCCTGGCAGGGCAAAACCGGTCATCGGCGAGAGATATTCACACAACACCGCCAGAGCCCAGAGGGCGGTGCGCAAACCGCCGCTGCTCAGCGCACCGGCACACCAGATCAGCGCGGAAATGACCAGCCACACCAGCATCCGGCGATAGTTGGCGCTCAGGGCATGATGTGGACCGAGCACGCAGACAATCCATGCAGTGCGCCCCACCTGAATGATGAGGTACGCGGTCACGAAGAACCACGCCCGCTCACCAAAAGCGTCGGGCAGCGCGGCGGCCATCACCAGTGCCGCCGCCATCACACCAAATAACAAGCTACGAATTTGCGGCGTTTCGGGACTGAACCAGTTGGTGACCCAGCAGGTATATTGCCAGCCGAGCCAGACCGCGAACCACAGAATCAGCGTTTGCAGCATGCCGTTGGCGCTGAGATCGTGCAGCAGGCGGTGGCTAAGTTGGGTAACGGCGAACACGTAAACCAGATCGAAAAACAATTCTTCCCAGGTGACGCGGGCATGGTGCCCATCGCGCTGGCGCAATAAGCCAGGATGTTGAACAGTCATGACAGTAATCTCAGCGATGATGTGACGTTAAGCATAATCCGTAGCGGCGCGATTTATCGCGCGGTTTTTAAACCCAAAGGTCAAAAGAGCGCGATAAATCGCGCCGCTACGAATGTGTGCCTGGTTGGCAAATCAGGGGAGGGGATTTTGGGCGGGGTGATCGATCGCAGGCTCGTTACCGCCCTGTGGGAACAGACACTGGCGCAGAGTGCTGCCAGGCAGGTTGCTGCCCAGACGTCCACGCTGTTGCAGCACCGGCACCACCCAACGGGCAAAATCCGCAAAACTGGACGGGCTGAGCCACTGTGCCAGGTTAATACCATCGGTATCACTCTCCTCCAGCCACTGTTCCAGTTGGGTGGCGACCTGTTCTCCGCTGCCAACGAAAGTCTTTTGTCGGCCAAGCCCGGATGCTGGCAGGAACACCTCGCGCAGGGTTTTGCGGGGTTCACCCTCAGTACCGGTCACCATTTTAAGCAGTGACTGATTGGAATTGGTGTGACGCCAGTCGAGCGGCGCATCGATGTCATGTTGCGAAAGGTCGACACCGGTGCTGGCGGCGTAGTGCACCAACGCCCCTTCCAGATCGTAGTAGTGTTGCAGTTCGGCAAAACGCGCTTGCGCGGCATCCCCGGTCGCGGCAGTAATCACCGTTACGGCGCTGATAAATTTAATGCTATCCGCTGCGCGGCCATACTCGCGGGCGCATGCTTTGATCGCCTGGACCTGCTTTTTGACGCCTGCGGCGTCCAGTCCGGCGACGAACACCACTTCTGCATGTTTCGCCGCAAACGCAATCCCACGCGGTGAGCCACCGGCCTGAAACAGCACCGGTGTGCGTTGTGGGCTGGGTTCGGAGAGGTGTGCGTCCGGCACATCAAACCACGCGCCATGATGCCCGATGGCGTGCACTTTAGTCGGGTCGCTGTAGATACCGGCCTGTTTATCACGGCGCAGCGCATCACGCTGCCATGAGTGTTGCCACAACTTGTAGCACACCGCGAGAAATTCATCGGCGCGTTCATAACGTTGGTCATGATCCATCTGACGTTCCAACCCAAGGTTGCGCGCCGCACTCTCCAGTTGCGAGGTCACGATATTCCACGCGATACGTCCATTACTGAGGTGATCAAGGGTGGTGAACTTGCGGGCGAGCAGATAAGGCTGTTCATAGGTGGTGGACACCGTGATACCAAAGCCGAGTCGTTGCGTGCTGGCGGCCATCGCCGAGACCAGCAGCAGAGGATCGATCAGAGGTGACTGGATACCGTTGCGCAGTGAGGCCGCCGGGGAGTCGCCCCAGTTATCCAGCAAACCGAGCGCATCGGCAATAAACAGGCAGTCAAAGTGGTTTTCTTCCAGCAGCCTGGCTAATTCCGTCCAGTAATCAATATCGGTATAACGCCAACCCTGCTCATCAGGATGACGCCACATGCCATAATTAATATGTGAGACGGCCGCCATGGTAAAACCGCTCAAAATAATTCTTTTTTTCTCTGACATGGTTATTCCCGGTGCAATGAAAGCCATCGAGAGTAATAAGAAAACCGACGTTGTGTAATGAAGAAATCTGCAATTTCAAATGAGAAATCCGGCATTAAATAAAGCATCAGACTGACTTTTTATTTGCGGAAATGGCATTTAAATATTTCTGTAACGCGTGCTAACGTGCCGGTCATATTAAAAATAACGAATCAACTCACTGATTCAGCTGCGTTTGCGGCACACAACACCTGCGGTCATCGGAAAACATCATGCAAAACAAACCTCACGATGAGAGCGTTGATGCCTCTCGTCGTCTGCTTATTAAGTTGTCAGCACTCTCTCCGCTGATATTTATCGGTATGGGCCGCAGTTTGCCAGCATTGGCCGCAGACGACGAGGCGCAACGCTACGGTAAAACGTTAATTGTTGGTCAGGCGCTGGAACCAACAATTTATGATCCTAACCGGCAATATTCCTATGAAACCTACCGTGTTGATAAACACATCTATGAATCCTTAGTCGCTGAGGATTTGTCGGTTCCTGCCGCGCAGGGGACGCCGCCAATTATTCCGGCGCTGGCGACCCAGTGGCAGGTCAATGACGATGCCACGGTCTACACCTTTCAACTGCGGCAAGGCGTGGTGTTTCATGACGGCACTCCTTTTGATGCCGAAGCGGTGCGTTTTAATGTGCGGCGTTTTACCGATCCCACCTTCGACTATTTTGACCCACGTTCTCAGGCGACGATGGCGCAGGTGTACGGGGATCTGAAAACCCTGGAGGTGATTGATCCGCACACCGTGGCTTACCACTTCAATCATCCGTTCCCGGATTTTCTGCGCTTTTTACCCCAGGGCAACTGGGTATCTGGCATTTTCAGTCCGGCAGCGTTGCAGAAATGGGGGCAGGATGGCCTGGCGGAACACCCCACCGGCACCGGTCCGTATCGCTTTGTGCTGCGGGTACGTAATGACCGCACCGAATTGGTCAGAAATGACAGCTGGTGGGGTAAGAAACCCTATATGGAACGCATCATTTTCCGGCCGATTCTCGATGGCAGTACCGGCATCAGCGCATTGCAGTCCGGGCAGGTCGATATCCTGTCACGCACCCCAACCGATGCGGTAGATTTGCTGGCGCAAAGCGGTTACCAGGTACACGACAGCGTCGAAGCCAACCAACTGTTTCTCGGCTGGAACTTCGCCAACCGTTTCACCAGCCAACTGGCGGTGCGCCAGGCGGTGATTAAAGCCATCGATCGCGAAGGGTTAGTCAAAACCCTACTCAACGGCCATGCGGTGGCAAGTTACAACATTCTGAATCGCGCCAATGAAGCCTTTCTGGCGAGCCAAAAAGATTATCTATACGACCCGGAAGGCGCGAAGAAACTGCTGGCGGATGCCGGTTTCAAACCTGGTGACGTCAGTTTCACCATTATCACCTACGACCAAAACCAGCCGGTGATTGAGTGGATTCAGCGTGATCTGAGCAAGGTGGGCATTAACGTGCAGGTGGTCTCTCAGGAGTGGATCACCTATAGCTCCCATCTCGCCAACCTTGCGCCAGAAACCGGCCTGTTCACCATGGAGTGGGGATTGATTACGCCACAATGGCTGCGTGTGGCATGGAAAAACTATGTGGTCAGCCGGGGCAAAGGTGAAGCGGTGATCACCGGCGTGGCGGAGTTAATTGAGAAAGCCTCCGTTACCGTCGATCGCCAACAGGCGCTGACACTATGGCATCAGGTCAATCAGCAATTTCAGCAGCAGGCCGCCTTTGTGCCGTTGCTGGCGCTGAACCGTGTCTTTACCAGCTCCCCGGCGGTACAGGGATTCAATGTCCCGGCACAGAACTTCTATGATTTGACGCGGGTGTGGCTCAAATCATGATACGCCTGATCTTTATGCGGCTGTTGCAGGCAATTCCGCTGGTGTGGGTGATCTCATTGCTGGTGTTTCTGATTGCCAAACTGGCACCTGGCGATCCCATCACCAACGCACTGGCGGGCCAGTTGTCGCAGGACGCGATTGAACACATTCGTCAGCTCTACGGGCTGGATAAACCTGCCGCACTGCAATATCTGCTGTGGCTGAAAAACCTCCTGACCGGTGACTGGGGCATGTCTCTGACCATGCGCACGCCGGTGATTGAGGTGTTAGGTGGTGCGTTTGGCAACACGCTGATCCTCACCGGAGCCGCCGTGTTGTTGTGCCTGATCCCTGGGGTAATCATCGGGGTGATGTGCGGTTTGTGGCACGGCACTCGTCGCGACCGCCTGGTGATGCTGGTGGTGCAGCTTGGCCACAATATCCCGATTTTCTGGCTCGGGGTGTTTTTCATCTGGCTGTTTGCCGTCAAATTACGCTGGTTCCCGGTATCGGGCATGTACGACATGCGCGGCGATCAGGGGCTGGCGGATCTGCTGCATCATCTGTTTCTCCCGGCGCTCTCCACCGCACTGATCTCCATGCTGATCCTGGCGCGCCAGGTGCGCAGCAGCACGATCACCATCATGCAGCAGGACTATCTGCGCACTTACCGCGCATTGGGCTATCCGCGCCGGGTACTGCTGTGGCGTCATCTGGGACGTAATTTATTGGCTCCGATCGTCAGCATTACCGGCTTGCAGATTGGCTATCTGCTCAGCGGGGTCATCTTTATTGAGAAAATTTTTGCCTGGCCGGGGATCGGTTCCCAGTTGTACAACGCGGCTGCCGGGCAGGATTATCCCACCATTCAGACCGGGGTGATGTTGGTTGCGCTGTGCTTTGTGGTGGTAAATCTGCTTAGCGACCTGATGCAAAATTGGCTGAATCCCCGGCAGCGGGGGCAGTTGTGATGACGCTACGTCGATTGATGGTTCAGCAACCGCTGGCCGCCGCCAGCCTGGTGTTGTTGGTGCTGATGATCGCCATCGCAATGCTGGCCCCCTGGCTGGCACCTTATGATCCGCTCCAGGCTTTTCCTGGCTTGCGCCTGGCCGCTCCGGGTACGCCGGGCCATCTGCTCGGGGGGGATAACCAAGGGCGCGATATGCTCAGCCGCTTGATTTGGGGCGGACGTAGCGCGCTGGGGGCCTCGATTCTGCCAGTGATCTTCGCCGCCGTCGTCAGCCTGGCGTTAGGTATGTTTGCCGGTTACCGCCATGGCGCGATCTCCGCGTTTATCATGCGCTGCATCGATATGCTGTTCGCCTTCCCGATGGTGCTGTTGGCGATTGGTCTGTCGGCGGTACTCGGCAGCGGCTACCTCACCGTGATTATCACCCTGATTTGTAGCGTGATCCCTTACCTGACGCGGGTGGTGTACAGCGATACCCGCGTTGAGGTGCAGAAGGAGTACGTCGAGGCATTGCGCGCACAGGGTGCCAGCCATGCCGACATCCTGTTCCGTGAGTTATTACCCAATGTCGTGACGCCCTTGTTGGTCTACACCACCTCTCTGTTGGGCGGCATGGTGGTGTTTCTGGCCGGGCTGAGCTTCCTCGGTCTGGGCGTCCAACCGCCACAGGCCGACTGGGGGCGGATGGTGGGTGAAGGGGCGCAGATGATGATCCTCGGCGCACCGCATATCGCTACGCTGCCCGCGCTGGCGATTGTGGTGGTGTCACTGGCATTTAACTGGCTGGGAGATGGCTTACGCGATCTCCTCGACCCGCATCGCTGAGGAGACCACCATGACGTTATTAACGGTTTCTCAGCTTAACGTGCAGTTCGGCAGCGATCGTGTGGTGCAGGATGTGTCGCTGAGTATCGCGCCGGGTGAAGTGCTGGCACTGGCCGGGGAGTCCGGGTCCGGTAAAAGCATCACGGCTGCCGCCATCCTCGGTTTGCTACCGCAACAGGCCAAAGCCAGTGGCGACATCCTGTTCCACCATCAGCCGCTGCTTAACCAGCCCGATGCCCGGCTGAATCGTCTGCGCGGCCATGCGCTGGCGATGGTTGCGCAGAATTCACTCTCCACCCTCGACCCGTCATGGCGGGTAGGGCAGCAATTGCAACATAACCTGCGTCGCCTCGATCCCCGGCTCAGCCGGAGGGAACGGCGCGCCGGGGCGATTCACTGGCTGGAACGGATGCACATCCGGCAGCCTGAGCAGGTCATGGCGCGCTACCCGCATGAACTGAGCGGTGGCATGCGGCAACGTATTCTGATCGCGCTGGCGGCGATGTGTCAGCCCGAGTTGTTGATTGCCGATGAACCCACCACGGCACTGGATGCCAGCGTGCAACGCGAAGTGCTGCACTTATTACGCGAGCTGTGCCAGCAACAACAGATGGCGATGCTGCTGATCTCCCACGATTTTGGCGTAGTGGCGTCGCTCAGCGATCGCGTTGCGGTGATGCGTCATGGCCGCATTGTGGAAACCGGCAACACCGCTGAGGTGATTGCCGCGCCACAACATCCGTATACGCAAGCGTTACTGGCGGCAGTGCCACACCCCAATCGTCAGCCACCACCGGCAGCCGCCAGCAGCACGCTGTTACGGGCGACAGGATTAGGGCGTGACTACTGGCAGCGTGAATTTTCAGGCTGGTGGCCGCGCAACGTGCGTTTCAGTGCGGTTGAGGCGGTTGATCTGCAACTGCATGCCGGGGAAATCGTCGGCATTATCGGTGAATCCGGCTCGGGCAAATCGACCTTAGCCCGCCTGCTGGCGCAACTGGTCCCTGCAAGTCGTGGTGAGCTGCAATTTGCGGGTGATTCGCTGGCGGCATTCCGTCGCCAGTTGCAGTGCGTGTTTCAGGACAGCCTGGCGTCATTTAACCCTCGACTGACACTGCGCGAACAGCTGATTCGTCCGCAGTTACGTCTGGCAGTGGTGCGCGACCGTGAGAGCGCGTTAGCTCGTGCACAGCAGCTGTTTAGTGAGGTGGGGCTGGAACCGGCGTTGCTCGATCGCTACCCCCATCAGCTGTCTGGCGGCCAGCGCCAGCGCGCCAATATTGCGCGCGCGCTGGTGGTCAATCCGCGTTGTCTGCTACTGGATGAACCCACCTCGGCCCTTGATTTATCGGTGCAGGCGCAGGTGATCGCGCTGTTACAACGGCTGCATCAGCAGCACCAACTCACTTATCTGTTTATCAGTCATAACCTCGCACTGGTTGCCCAGTTTTGTCAGCGCATCCTGGTGATGGAGGCAGGACGCGTGGTTGATGATTTCACGCGTGATGCGCTCTACGACGCCGGACGACATCCGGTCACGCAGCGTTTACTGGCGGCCAGCACCTTGCTGTCGGACAGCCGTGACAAACCACAACCGGTCGCGTTCGCCAAACAACAACGTCAGGCTTAATGGAGGAAAATGATGAGCGCTGAGAAGAAAACGCTGTTATTTAATGGCTTCTTAATGAATGTGGTCGGCCATGTCTCGGCTGGATTGTGGCGTCACCCTGACGATCGCGCCAGTGAATACACTACGCTGGACTACTGGATATCAATCGCTCGCCTGCTGGATGAAGCCGGTTTCGACGCGATGTTTATCGCGGATGCGCTGGGGCAGATCGACGTGTATCAGGGCAAACCGGACGCTGCCTTGCGCACGGCGGCACAGTCGCCAGTCAACGACCCGCTGCTGCTGGTGTCGGCGATGGCGGCCGCCACACAACAACTGAGTTTTGGTATCACCGTTTCGACCACCTATGAACATCCTTACCTGCTGGCGCGCAAATTCACCACCCTGGACCATCTGACCAAAGGACGGGTGGCGTGGAACATCGTCACGTCGGTGCTGGAATCGGCCGCGCGTAACCTTGGGCTGGAACGCCAGATGGACCACGACGAACGTTACGAGCGCGCGCAGGAGTTCCTGGAAGTGACCTACAAACTGTGGGAAGGCTCATGGGAAGAGGATGCGGTCAGACGCGATCGCCAGCAGGGTGTCTACACCGATCCGGCTAAAGTCCATCCGATTCGTCATCAGGGACGCTGGTTCAGCGTACCGGATGCCCATTTATCTGAACCCAGCCCACAACGAACACCGGTCCTGTTCCAGGCGGGCACCTCCGATCGTGGCCGTCAGTTTGCGGCGCAGAATGCGGAGGTGGTGTTCCTCGGTGGCACCACTGCGCTGGCGATTCGCAACAATATCGAACGTATTCGCGCGCTGGCACGCCAGCAAGGGCGTGCTGATGAGGCCATTCGTTTTATCACCGCGGTCAGCGTGGTGGTGGCGGAAACCGATGAACAGGCCCATGCCAAATTTCAGGATTACCTCAGCTACACCAGTCAGGAAGCGGCACTGGCGTTGTTCTCCGCCTGGACCGGGGTGGACTGGTCCGAATGGCCGCTTGATGCGCCGTTGCAATATATCGAAACCAACGCCAGCCGTTCTGCCCTGGTCGGGTTAACCCGCATTGATGCCGAACGCGTCTGGACGGTGGGTGATATCAGTAACTACATCGGCATCGGTGGTATTCATCCGACGTTGGTGGGCAGCCCGCAAACGGTGGCCGATGCGCTGGAAGCGCTGGCAGATGAGTCCGGCATTGATGGTTTTAACCTCGCGTATGCCATCAGCCCCGGCAGTTTTGAAGATTTTGTCCGCTGGGTGGTACCGGAATTACAGGCGCGTGGGCGGATGCGCCGTCCTGATGGCCGCGCCTCGACGCTGCGTGAACGTCTACAGGGGGAGGGGCAACGTCATCTGCGCAACGACCATCCCGGTACGCGCTTCCGTGATCTGCATACCCAGCGCTATCCGGGAAGTGACGCATGAGTATCCATCTCCACTGGTATCTGCCCACCAATGGCGACAGTCGGAGCATTGTCGGCGCAGGCGATGATTCGCAGCATATCCAGGGCGGCGAGGTTAACTATCGCGCGGCTTCACTGGACTACCTGATCGATATCGCGCGCAGTGCCGAACGGCTCGGTTTCGAGGGGGTACTCACCCCAACCGGCAGTTGGTGTGAAGATGCCTGGCTGAGCACGATGGCAATCAGTCAGCACACGGAAAAGCTGAAGTTTATCGTGGCATTCCGACCCGGTTTTATTTCGCCGACGCTGGCGGCGCATCAGGCTGCCACGTTCCAACGGCTGACACAGGGACGGCTGCTGATCAATATCGTCACCGGCGGTGATCCGGTGGAGCAACGGCGCTATGGCGATCAGTTGGACCATCAGCAGCGCTATGCCCGCAGTGGTGAGTTTATCGCCGCGTTCAAAGGGGTGAGCGCGGCGCGCGCTAACGGTCAGCCGTTCGATTTTCAGGGGCAGCATTATCAGCTGGAGCAGGCGACGTTATTGCCTTCAGCCTGGCCGGTGCCGCCGGTGTTCTTTGGCGGTGCCAGCGCGGCAGCGCAACAGGTGGCGGCAGCGCAGGCGGATACCTGGATCACCTGGGGCGAGCCGTTGGATCAGGTCGCGCCACGGCTGACGGCGGTGCGTGCTGCGGCCGCCACTCAGGGACGTCAGCTGACCTTTGGCATTCGTTTCCACGTCATTAGCCGTGACAGCGAGGAGGAGGCCTGGCGCGAGGCGGCTCGCCTGCTTCAGGGCATCACCCCCGCGCGTATCCACAGTGCGCAAAGCTTGCTCAGCCGCACGGAATCCGTCGGGCAGCAGCGGATGACCGCGTTGCTCAACAACATCGAAGCCCGCCACGTCAATCCCGAAAACGTCAGGGCGCTGGAAATTGCTCCCGGTGTCTGGAGTGGTTATGGCCTGGTGCGCGGCGGTGCAGGCACCGCGCTGGTGGGCAGCCATCAGCAGGTTGCTGAGCTGATCAAGGCGTATCACGCCCTGGGTATCGATCACTTTATTTTATCCGGCCAACCGCATCTGGAAGAAGCCTGGTGGTTTGCCGAAGGCGCAGGAGCGCTACTGCGCCGTGCCGGTTTAGTTTGACCCTCACACTCATAACTTTATCAGGGGAATATCATGAGTCACGCTAACGACATCTATCAGGGTGTCAGCGAGAGCGAGTTCGCTCACTGGAAGCAGGTGGCACAACAGGTGGCTGATCGACTCGCTGCAACGTTGCTGGAACGTGACCGCGCCAATCAGCATCCGTTTGAAGAAATTGACTGGCTGCGGCAGAGCGGCTTGCTGCGACTGGCGGTGCCGAAATCGCTGGGCGGCGGCGGTGCCGATCTGGTCCAGGCGTTGGAAATCAGCCGCATCATCTCGGCTGCTGATGGTTCGCTTGGCCAGTTGATTGCCTATCACTATTCCAATGGCGTCTGGAGCTACATCCTTGGCAATCGCCAGCAGTGGGAATTTATCGCGCGCGGCATCGTCGAAAAAGGCTGGTTCCAGTCGAGCATCAGCAATCCTCGCGATCCCCGTTTACAACTGGAATGGGACGGTGACGACGTGCTGGTAAGTGGTCGGCGTACCTTTGCCACCGGCGCGGCGGTGTCGCAAGTGATGACCATTGCCGTCTGGGTGGATGACAAGCTGGTGCAATATCAGGTCACCGCCGATCAACCCGGCATCCATTTCAATGACGACTGGGATAACCTTGGACAGCGCCTCACCGCCAGCGGCACGCTGAATTTTGATCGCTTACGGCTGCGCCCGCAGGATCGTCTGACCGGACTGGAGGAGCATCCGGCCAGTGCCACGCTGCGTAACGCCTTACGTAACCAGTTCAGCCAGCTGATCTTTGTGCATTTCTATCTCGGTATCGCCGAGGGCGCGCTCAAACATGCTGCTGCCTATTTCCGTGACACCGTCCGTCCCTGGCCGGAATCCGGTGTGGATAATGCCCTCGATGACCCCTACCACCGCCTGAAAGCGGGTGAACTCGCCTCAGAACTGGCGGCAGGCATCGCACTGGCGGAGAAAACCGCCCGCACATATCAGGTGGCATTCCAGGCTGAACATGACCTGACCGAAAGCCAATGGGGCGAACTGGCGCTGCTCACCGACCAGTCCAAGGTGATTGCCAACAACGTGGCACTGAAAATCAGTCACGAATTGTTTGAACTCACCGGCGGGCGTTCCACCGGCAATCAATACGGTCTGGATGTTTACTGGCGCAACGTTCGCACGCATACCCTGCATGACCCGGTGACGTATCGTACCCGCGAAGTGGGTGATTATGTGTTAAGTGGCAAGCTACCGACGCCGCGCGTTTACGCGCCGCCCAAGGCCTGAGGTGACGGCATGGTGGATGTTGGTCTGATTCAGGAGCCGCATACCTTACTGGCGGCAGCCACCACCTTTCGGCAGGCGATGTTTGGCCTGCCCGGCGGCGTCACGCCGTTGGAGAATTGGGTGGAAGAGTATCTGCAACCGGGGCGGGTGTACGGTGCCTGGCTGGCGGGAGAACTGGCGGGCACCACCAACAGTTTTCGCGGCGAAATCACGCTACCCGGTGGCAACCGGGTATCTCACGCGGCGGTGACGCATGTCGGCGTGTTGCCGCAGTTCAGCCGCCGTGGTGTATTGCGCGCGCTATTCCAACGTCAGTTGAACGATTTTCACCAGCAACAGGTGGCGGTTGCGACGCTACGTGCCTCACAGGGCACGATTTATCCACGTTTCGGCTTTGGTATCGCCAGTTGGTTCAATACCCTCAGCCTCGATAAGCGCGAGCTGGGAGCGATACCCGCCAGTGCGGCGCGGATTGAACTGCTGCCTGCGGCACAAGCCTGGGAGCAGCAAGTCACCATCGTGCATCGTTTTCCTGAACGGCGGGCAGGTACGTTAACCCGTTGGCCGCAGTGGTGGGCGATGCAACAACATCGCCTGCGTCACAGTAGCCACAACCACTACGTTGCGTTGTTGATACGTAATGAGGAGCCACAGGCGTTTGTACGTTACCACGCCCAGCCCGACGAGAACTGGCTCTACAGCCGCGATCGCACGCTGGTGGTGGATGATCTGCACGCACCGGATGCCGACAGTTATCAGGCGCTAATCGGCTATCTGCTGCAACTGGATATCACCCGCCATATCACCTTTGCCTCCCGCCCGACTGACGATCCCTTGCCACTGTGGGTGGATAACTCACGGGCGGTGACAATCAGCGCCCAGCGCGATGAAAGCTGGCTGCGCATCATTGATGTTGCAACCACCTTGAATGCCCGGCAGTGGGGGGCGGAACAACCCGTCACGCTGGCGGTTCACGACCCGCTGTTACCCCATAACCACGGGTGCTGGCAGCTTGGGCCACAAGGTGTTCGGCGCAGCACGGCAGCGGCGGATGCCAGCCTGTCGATTGATGCGCTGGCGACGCTACTGCTGGGTGGCAGTCGCGTCTGGCAACTGATCTTTAGTAAAAAAATTGAACTACATAACCCTCAGGCCGCAGGCCGACTCGAACGGTTATTTGCCGTGACGCAGTTGCCCTGGGCTGGCCTGTTTTTTTGATTGGATACCAGGAGATTTTCATGCGTAAAGCGCACGCCCTTATGTTGCTGCTGTCAGGTCTGGCATGGCAGGCGACGGCTGCTGATGCCCCACAACCCGGTGGTACGCTGCGTATTGCCTCGTTACAACCGGACTTGGATGCCTTTGATCCGCTGACCGGCTATTCGGTGGATTCGTGGGAAATTCTGCGCGCGGTCACGCGTCAGTTGGTCACCTATCCCGGATCGTCACAAAGCCTGAAAGATGACACCACGCTGGTGCCCGATTTGGCCAAATCTTGGGATGTCAGCGCCGATGGTAAAACCTATACCTTCCATCTGCGTGACGGCATTCGCTATGCCGGACCCACCACCCGTTCCATCGTCGCGAAGGATTTTGTCTACGCAATTAAACGCTTTTGCGATCCCAATAAGCAGGTGGCGGCGGTGAATTACTTCAACCTGGCTTTCTCCGGTTTTGCCGATTACTGCAAAAAATTCGCCGCCGTGCCCACCGGCGACCTGGCGGCCACCAAAGCCTTTATTGATAGTCATGAGATTGCCGGCGTCAGTGCCCCGGACGATCACACCCTGGTACTGCGTTCCGACAGCAAAAACTATGATTTCCTGAATATTCTGTCGATGAACTTCGTTACGCCGCTGCCGGAAGAGGTGGCCTCGCGTTACTACCCGGATTCGCCGGAATTTCGTAAAAACTTTCCCTCCAGTGGACCTTACGAGGTGGCGAGTTATGCCAGCGGCCAGAAGCTGGTGCTGAAAAAGGTGGCGAATTATAACCATGCGCAAGACCCGGCGCGTCATGCGTATGTCGACCAGATTGACATCAACTTCACCGGCAACAATGAAGACAGCGTGATGCAGCGTGTGCAGGCAGGGGATGCCGATCTGTCGCTGTATCTGGACGTACCGCCGCAGGCGGTGATCCGCCAGTACGCGATTAAAAACAGCCCGTATTTGCATGCTGCCAACAGTGGTGCGGCCAACTTTATCGCCATCAATGCACAACCGGAAGCCAAAAGCGCGGGGGCGACCGCGCTGCGTGATTTGCAGGTGCGTCAGGCCTTAACATACGCGGTTAACCGTGCGCACCTGGTGCAGGCACAGGGGGGCAAAATTGCGGCCCTGCCGCTCGGTCAGATCATCACCAGCACGCTGCTGGGCCATGAACCGCTTGACCTCTATCCCACACCTGAGAACAAAGGCGATCCGGCCAAAGCCAAAGCGCTATTACAGCAGGCAGGCTTTGCCAACGGCGTGACCTTTGACCTCGTGTACCGCGCTAACAATCAGTTCAGTACCCTGGCGGTGATTCTGAAAGAGGATCTGGCGAAAGCCGGTATCACCCTGAACCTCAATCCGGTGCCTGCGCCACAGTTTATGGCTTATCTGCAAAGCCCGGAAAACCATTGGGATCTGGCGCTGGGGCAGACCTCGCCCGACTGGCAAGGACCGGCCACGCGCATGCTGCTCGGCGGCTGGCTCAATTCAGACGCCTCTCCCTGTGGGCGCGGTAACGTTTATGCCATCTGCTACAGCAACCCACAGCTGAACCAACTGGCAAAACAGGCGTATTCCTCAGACAACCCCGGCCCGATTTGGGCACAAGCCGATCGTCTGGTGTCCGCCGATCTGCCGTGGATTCCGTTGTTCGAGAAGCGCCGTATCGCTGTGACCTCCGATCGGGTGACCAACTGGACCTGGTCGTCGCTGGCAACGCAGGCGGATATCACCAATATCGCGTTAAAACCTTAAGAGGATCGCATGTCATTACTGAGCGTGAATCAACTGTCGGTTGGCTTTGATGCCCAACCACCGCGGGTGCAACAGGTCAGCTTCGCTGTGGAACCTGGGGAAACGCTGGCGATCGTTGGCGAATCCGGCTCGGGCAAAAGCCTGAGTCTGCTGGCGCTGCTCGGCCTGTTACCTGGCAACGCCAGGGTGACGGGTGAGCGATGGTTTAATGGCCGTGAGTTGAGTGGACTGACGGCCGATGAATATCGCCAGCTACGGGGGGCGCAGATGGGATATATCTCCCAGGACCCGCTCAGTAACCTGCATCCGTTAAAAAGCGTCGGTAAGCAGATCGAGGAGGCGATTCAGGCGCATCAACGCCTGCCACGCAAGGCCCTGCGTCACAGGGTGATCGCTTTGCTGGAAGAGGTGGGCATCCGTGAGGCGGCGCAACGTTACCATGCGCGTCCGGCACAGTTTTCCGGCGGGATGCGCCAGCGCGTGATGATCGCGATGGCCATCGCGCTTAACCCGAAACTGATTATCGCGGATGAGCCCACCACCGCGCTGGATGTCACGGTACAGGCGGCTATCCTGCAACTGCTAAAACGACTGCAACAACAGCATGGCTGCGCGTTGTTGTTTATCAGCCATGACCTACGGGTGGTGGCTGATATCGCCGATCGTGTGGTGGTGATGCAACACGGGCGGATTGTGGAACAGGGCGAAAAAGCAAAGCTGTTCCATCAGCCGCAACATCCTTATACCCGTTCGCTGTTGCAGGCGAGCTGGCATCAGTATGCCCCCGCCGCAAAGCCACCGGTTGTTGGCACGCACCTGTTGTCGGCCAACAATCTGGTACGCCAGTTTGGCCGCCGCGTGGGCTTTTTTAGCCAAACGCAGCGGGTGCTGAATGGCATCAGTTTTAACCTGGATAAAGGCGAAATTCTCGGGCTGGTAGGGGAGTCAGGATCGGGGAAAACCTCGCTGGGCAGGCTGGTTGTTGGCCTCGATGGGCCGGATCAGGGCAGTATCCGACTGAATGATCAGTTATGGCAGCAAGCCGGGCAACGGCTGGCCATCGATCATCCCTTACGTTATGCGGTGCAAATGGTGTTTCAGGACCCGTATAACAGCCTCAATCCGCGTCGGCGCGTGGTGGAAATCCTCAGTGAACCGTTGCAACTGACGCAGCGTCGTGAAAGCGGTCAGCCATTGAGCGCACAGCAGCTTCAAGGAGCCGTGGTTGACCTGCTGCAAACCGTTGAACTCCCGGCTGAACTGGCGCAGCGCTATCCCGCTCAGTTATCTGGCGGGCAACGCCAGCGTGTTGCCATCGCCCGTGCGCTGGCAATGAAACCGCAGCTGATTGTGGCTGATGAAGCGGTGTCGGCGCTGGATGTCACCACCCAACATCGCATCATGCAGTTGATGATGCGTTTGCGTCGTGAACAAGCGTTGTCGCTGCTGTTTATCTCTCATGATCTCTCTGCCGTCGCCGCGCTCTGCGATCGGGTGCTGGTGTTGCAGAATGGCGAAATCATTGAGCAGGGCAGCAGTGAACAAATTTTTAATCGCCCACAGCAGGCGTGGACGCGACAATTGTTGGCGGCGATCCCCGGCCAGTCCCGCCTGTCACCGTTAGCGACTGCGGAGGTCTGAATATGGCGCAACATCTGATGGCGGAGAGTCTGCCGTCCTCGACGACGCAGCCTGCCGGGCTACTGCGCCGGATCTGGCGGGAGAATAGCGCCCGCCGCGGTCTGATGATCGTGGTGCTGGTGGTCATTGCAGCATTTAGCGCGCCGCTGGTTGCGGTCTGGCTGGGACACAGTGAAACCGAACAATTCCGTGATACCGCCTTGTCCGATATGGGGATCCCGATCGGCCCGACGCGCGCCTTTCCGCTGGGTGCGGATGATAACGGGCGAGATGTGTTAGTGCGCACCCTGTATGGCACCCGAATATCGTTGTTAGTGGCGCTACCGGCGACCACGCTGGCGATGGTAATTGGCCTGTTGGTGGGATTGGTGAGTGGCTATCGTGGCGGGCGTATTGATCAGCTCTGCCAGCAGTTAATCAACCTGGTGTTGTCATTTCCCTTTGTCGTCACTGCCCTTAGCCTGTTGGCCCTGAATCACAGCAGTGATGGCGGCGTAAAAGTGGATCCAGCATGGGTGGTGATTGCCGTGATCACCTTTTTCTCCTGGGGTTACTTCGCCCGCCTGACGCGTGGGCTGGTGCAACAGCTGCGCCATCAGGAATTTGTTGCAGCGGCGGAGCTGATGGGTATGACGCGCTGGCGCATTCTATGGCGTGAAATCCTGCCTGCCGTGTTGCCCACTGTCGGAGTGTATTGGGCGATTCAGTTGCCAACCAATATTATTGCAGAGGCGACGCTCTCCTTCCTCGGTGTTGGGGTGCCAGCACCGTTAGCCAGTTTGGGCAATATGATTGCGGATGTGCAGCGTTCGGCGATGTATCAAGTGCAGCCGTGGTTTTTAGTCGGCCCGGCGCTGGCGTTATTTTTTACCGTGTTGGGATTTAACAGCCTCAGCAGCGGATTGCGTAATATTTTCGACCCTCACCTGGAGCGGCGCTGATGTTTAAATTCTACTCGTTAGCGCAGACGATGTTGCGTGCGCTGTTCACGTTGCTGTTGGTGCTGATTGCCGCTTTTATTTTGACGCGTGTGGCTTATCAGGATCCGGCCGTAATGCTGGCACCGCGTAACGCTACGCCACAGGCGATTGAGGCCATTGCCCGTGCGTTACATCTCGACGATCCCTGGTATCAACAGTTGCGTTATTTTTTATGGCGCGGCCCGGAAATCCAGGGAACGGCGGTGGGGTTGATGCACTGGCCTCCGGCATTAGGCTATTCATTCCGCTTCCAGACACCGGTCACGCAACTGGTGCTGGATAAGGTGGCCGTGACGCTGTCACTGGCACTGGGGTCTTTGCTGATCTGGATGATAATCTCCTTGATTACCGGCGTGCTGGCAGCGCGTTATCGTGACCGCTTTGTCGATCGTGCTCTGGCGCTATGTTCCTACGTGGCGCTGTCCTTACCAACCTTTCTCAGTGGCATGTTGATTATCTTTTTTCTGTTTTATCAACTGTCACTGCACGGTATTGAGTGGTTTCCGGCGGGGGGCTATGTCGCGCTAAGCGAGAACCCCTGGCAATGGTTGCGTCATTTGTTGCTCCCCTGGCTGACGCTGGCACTGGCCGAAGTGGGTATTTTTCAGCGGGTGATTCGCGCCAGTATGCTGGAGGTGCTTAATCACGATTATATTCGCACGGCGCGTGCCAAAGGCGTGCGGGAATGGCGGGTGTATTTTGATCATGCTTTAAAACCGGCGATGAGTCCGGTACTGGTGCTTACCGGGATGGAACTGGCTGCGGTGATGGGCGGGGCGATTGTCACCGAGAAAATGTTTGGCCTGGATGGGGTTGGGCGTCTGGCAATTGATGCCGCGCTGGACGGTGATTTTCCGGTGGTAATTGGAACAACCCTGTTTGCCGCCTGCGCGTTTATTTTTTGTAATACCCTGGTGGATATTCTGCAGAAAACACTGTTTGCCGCAGGTGATAAAGGGCGTTGAATTTATAAGGCCAAAAACACGCGATAAATCGCGTCGCTACGAAAGGGTGCCAGATTGTAGCGGTGCGATTTATCGCGCAACAAAATAGATCGTTATTTATGTCTGCTTTATGTCAGTTCTGACACAAACTTATCATCCGATGAGAATTTGCATGGATTTATATTTTTATTTCATTTCCTGCCGATAAAATCCGCGATAAAAGTGAGTTAACCATTACATATCAATGAGTTGAATTTTTGTCATTGCAAATGATAATCATTGTCATCAACGATTGCCTAACGCGTCGTATCTGCTATCTTGTCAGCGCATTTAGCACTGGGATTGAAAGTTCAGTAAATAGTGTCAGGCATATATTTATAACGCGGCTTCAACCGGTTCAATAAATATAGCGAATCTGAGCTTATCAATTAATTCCACACAATGAGTCAGAGATTCAGATGAAAGATAAAAAATTAACTGGCGTAGCAAAGAGCGCACTTGCCATTTTTTGCTCAGCAATCATCGCTCATCAGGCTGTTGCTGCGCTACCTCAACCCGCTGATGATACTCACGCTCAGGTGCATGATGGTGGCAAGGGCGGCCCGCATAAATGGGCACCTCCGCCGCAACCGTATAAAGTGCTGCCGGATAACAAAGTGGTGTTTAGCATTCGCGCGCCGCAAGCCACGAAAGTCGAGGTACAAGGTGGCTGGCCGGGCGGTATTGCAGGCGACAGCCATGTAGCGTTGACCAAAGGTCAAGACGGCACCTGGAGCGCGACTGTGGGTCCGCTGGCGTCGGATATCTGGCACTATCAGTTTATCGTCGATGGCGTAAAAGCGATGGCCGAATTTGGTCGTAAAGGGGGAGCGCAAAACGGTCTGGGAAGTGACGAGTTCGCCATCCCCGGTGCAAAAGCCGATGATTTTATCGCCCAAGGCGCTGCGCGAGGTAGCATCACCTATACCTCCGTCCCCTTTATGAACAGTGAAAAACGCTTCACTGTGTATACGCCGCCGGGTTACTTCAACGCGACCGATCGTTATCCGGTGCTCTATCTGACGTTGGGGGGTGCTCACGATGGTTCCCGCGCCAATGAAGATACCTTTATCTTCAACCTGCTCGACAACATGATTGCCGACAAACGCATCAAACCGATGATTGTGGTGGTGCTGGACCCGGATGCACCAGGTGGCAGTTCATTGGGTAACTCCAGCTTCCATGGCGGCGGTAACCAAACCAGCCCGAGTTATATCGAGGCCGCGCAGGCAATCGTGGATAACGTGGTGCCGTTTGTTGATAAAGCCTTCCGTACCCTGGCCGATCGTGATCATCGCGCCATTGGTGGCTTCTCTTCACCAGGTGCTCAGGGCTTTATGGCTGGCGCACGTAACCCGAAAGTGTTTGCGTCTATCGCCACCTTCAGCGGTGGCTTCCCGACCTGGCCTGGCGTCGGGGTGCAAATCGACAGCAAACTGCACTATCCACGCTATACCGGTCCTGACCTGAACCGTGTACCGGATATGAATAAACTGGGTGCGCTCATCCCCGACCTCAATGCGGATGCACAGATGAAATTGGTGTTTATGAGCGTGGGCAGCGATGAGCCACTGATTCAAACGTTTGATCTAATGAAAACCTTCCTGCAACAACGTGGTATCAACGCGCATACCGTTGTTGAACAGGGCGAAATTCATGATGGTCGCAATATCCGCGTTTCTCTGCGCAATCTGTTGCCGTTATTATTCAAGTAAATTGACGCCTGTGCATTTTCGATGCACAGGCATCTAAGAAATATTCGCTATATATCAGGGTGTCTATTAATACACGGATTTGTCTCGCCGGTGGCAGGCTTGACCCGATCGTTATTGGATAAAATAAACGTGAGAATAAATAAATGAAAACAACATCTGCAAAAGGATACATGCATCTTTCACCATTATCTCTCGCAATAACATTATGTTTACTCACCACGGCGACCGCCAGGGCGAATGAAACACTCAATACCACTGACGCTAATGATCAAGGAAATATGACAGTGACGGCGTCGGGTTTTGATGAGGATGTCACTAAAGCTGCTGCGTCCGTTACCGTAATTACTAACAAACAAATTCATCAACGCGCTTATTATAGCGTGATTGATGTACTGAAGGATGTTCCCGGTGTTTATGTTACCGGTGGGGTGGGTTCGGAAGAAATTACCATGCGCGGTATGGCCAGCGATTATACATTAATCCTGGTGGACGGAAAAAAGGTGAATGTCAGGGAAAGCCAATCTGATACCACCGTAACCGGCTATCAATTCCTGCCCGGGATTGAAGCTATCGACCATATTGAAGTGATTCGTGGCCCGGCCTCGAATTTATATGGCTCGGACGCAATGGGTGGGGTGATCAATATTATCACCAAAAAATCCAGCGGAGATAACTGGCACGGTTCATTGGGGACGTCTGCAACCCTTCAGCAGCACAGCCGTTCCGGGAACATTTATCAGACCAGTGCACATGTGGCAGGGCCGTTGATCAAAGATACCCTGAGCATGAAAGCCGACGGTACGTTCCAGCAACGCAACGAAGATGATTACGATGGCGGCTCGCCAAAAAACAAACTGGAGAACGGTTCTTTAGGCGTCACCTGGACCCCCAATTACGACAACATCTTTGATTTTGATGTCTCACGTGCCATTCAGGATCGGTTATCGACACCTCGCACTTCCGGTGGCACGACGAATCGGACCTACACCCGTAATGACTACAGTATCACCCATAAAGGCTACTACGGCATTCTGGAAACCAACTCCTATGTCCAGGTAGAAGATTCAAGCAATTCCAGTAGCAATATTATCGGTCGTAATACCACCCTGAATACCATCGAGAAACTTTATCTCGGGGACAGCCATGCTCTCTCGTTTGGCGCGATGTTCCTCAACGAAGAGATTAAGGATGCCAACAACGTTATTAAAACCGAGAGTGGTGATGCCGCGTCAAAACTGACGCGTAATAGTTGGGCGTTGTTTGCTGAAGATCGCTGGACGATTGTCGATCCTTTCGACCTGGTTCCCTCCCTGCGTCTAGATGAAAACCAGAAATTTGGCTCCCACATCACGCCTAAACTCTACGGAATCTGGACCCTTAGCCCGGAATGGACTCTGAAGGGCGGGATTTCAGGTGGTTATAAAAACCCGACACTGCGGCAATCGGCATCGAATTGGGCTGACTCCGCGGGTTCAGGGCAAAGGGATGGCGTGAGTATCGGTAACCCGGATTTGAAACCGGAAACCAGCACCAACTATGAGCTTTCCCTCAACTGGCAGCATGAGAATATCAAAGCGGGTGTAACCGGTTTCTACAGTAAATTTAAAAACAAAATTGAATTAGAAACCTTATGTACTGGGGACGCAGGTTCTTACGGCTGTGAATATAATGGCGAGCTGTATGATTTTGTCTCGTCTTATTATAACGTCAGTAAAGCGATGATGCGCGGTATTGAAACCACCTTTGCCTGGGATATTCGTCCTGACTTGCACCTCAATACGTCTTATACCTACACCGAAACCAAACAGCTTTCCGGTGAATATGAAGGGCAGCCACTTAACCAGCAACCCAAACATTTGATCAGTACGCGACTGGATTATGATTTGTCAGAAAGTATCAGCCCCTGGGTGAGATGGTATTATCGCGGCAAGACCTCCGAGCATTATGCTGGTAATTCCCGTTCCTCTGAAACTGCCGGTTTCCCGGGGTATTCATTAATTGATCTGGGCGTTGATTTCCGCTTGACCAAACAATTAAGCATGAACACCGGCGTATATAACCTGCTGGATAAATATATTGATAGCGACACCTATGGTGGTAACCAGGATGGCCGTCGTTACAACCTGAGCCTGACCTATAAATTTTAAAAGAAGAGGAAATAATAATGCTAAAGATGGGTTATGGACGTTTTCCGCTGAAGACGTTAATTGCTGTCATGCTGGCTTCGATGGCTGCTCCCGGTTTCGCCGCTACGGCGGTGGTGAGAAAACCCGTCGGGCTGGGCGCTTATGAGATGGTTTACAGCGCTGCCAATCATAGCGTGCTGGTGGCGACCAGCCAGGGGAAAACCGATCCGGGCGGGGTGGTTTACGAGCTGGATGCGAAAACCTTGCAGGTGATTCATGCGTTTAAAACCGGCAAAAAACCGTTCGGTGCGGCGATCAATCCCCGCACCGGGACGGCCTGGTTTGGCGGCAGCATTGAGGGTTGTGTTATCGCGTTAGATATTCAGACCGGTGCAGTGAAAGGCGTTGTGCAACTGACACCGCCACCGCCGCACACAGAGAAACGCGATCACCCTGCAGCGGGTAAAGCAGGAAAGCGCAATGACAAACGCCCGCCAGCGCCACGAGAGCTGGCGGTGGATGATAACACCAATACCGTTTATGTCAGTGGCGTCGGGCGTGACGACAGCCTGTTATGGGTCATCGACGGCAATACGCTCACCCTGAAACAAACGCTGCATGGGTTGGGCAAACTGAACACCGGGTTGGCGCTGGATAGTGCCAACCACCGTCTCTATACCAGCAACGCAGATGGCGACTTTATCACCATCGATACCACGCATAATCAGGTGATATCCCGTACCCGCATCGTTGCCGATAGCCAGGAACATCTGCTGATGAATATCAGCCTGGATAGCACGGGACAGCGGGCATTTGTAGCGGATAATAAGGTGGCGGGTGTTTTTGTCATCGATACTCAGAACGGCAAGGTGATGAATCATATTGCGGTGCCTGAGACGCTCAGCGTGCTGTTTAATGCGCAGCGCAATGAAATCTATGCGGCGCATCGCAATCAGGGCGCGGTCAGTATCATTGATGGCACGACTTACGCAGTGAAAAACAGCGTGGCGCTACCGGTACATCCCAATAGCCTGGCGCTGAGTGCTGAGGGGAATGCCCTGTACGTTAGCGTTAAGCAAGATGCTGGTCATGATAAACCGACCACACAACCTGATGATGTGGTACGTATTGCCCTGAATTAATCGTGATACCCCCTCCCTCATAACATTATCAGGGAGGGGTGGGTGCCTGTGGCAGCACCACTCGGGCAATCAGCCCTGTCGGCAGGTGATTTCTCAGCGTAAACGTCCCGCCGTGCAGTTTTATAATGTCGTTCACGATCGACAGACCCAGCCCGGCGCTCCCTTTGCGCTCATTGCGGGCGGCATCAAGACGGAAAAAAGGTTCCTTCACACGCTCCAGCATCTCTGCCGGAATGCCTGGACCGTTATCGATTATTTCAATGATCGCCTGATCTGCCGCTTGCGTGGTGTGCACCGCAATTTGATGGCTATGCGCCAGTGCGTTATCGATTAGATTAGTGATAACGCGTTGTATCGCATCGGGTTTACAGAAAACTGCCAGCCCTGGCTGGCCGTGATAATCGATGGCGCTGCCTGCATCTTCATACTCATCACTCAGGGTGGTCAGTAACGCATCGAGATCAACCCATTCTGATTGTTCACCATCCGAACCGGTACGGATAAACGCTAACGCGGAACCGATGAGTTTATTCATCAGATCGATTTCTTTGATCAATTTCGTGCTGACGCGTTCGGAAGCATGGGTTTCCAGGCATAAACGCATACGCGTCAAGGGGGTGCGCAGATCATGGCTGATCGCCGCCAGCATTCGGCTGCGGCTTTCCAGCGAGTGGGCAATCCGTTCCTGCAACAGATTAAATGTCTGAGCGACGCGACGTAATTCGAGAGGGCCTTCTTCTTGTATTGGCATCACGGCGAGGTCCCGGCTGAACAGGTCGGCCTTCTCGGATATTTTGCGCAGCGGGCTGATGATACGTCCGATGGCCCAGACGGACATGGCAATGATGCCAGTGAGCAAAAACAGGATGGCACAGAACGTTGGGAAGGTGAAACGGGTCGGCTCCCGACCAATATTATCCACCATCACTTCAAGGTGTGACCCGCCGAGCGGAATAATGACCTGAATATCTTTGCGTGGATTGGCGGCATTACAGGAAAACACCGCCACGGGATATTTATCACCTAATTCCCAGGATAAGGTTTTGGCCAGATCCCAGGTATTAAAGGTATCGGTCGTGCAACGCGTGGGTTGTTGCACCAGTTTGAAAAGTAATCCGTCAACGTGCTGTGTCGCATCCAGAACGGCTGCGCGCTGTTCAGGTTGCATACCGCGCAGAATCTTAACCACACTGGCAATGTGATAGGTGGTCTGCCACGGCCAGGGGGGGCCGGGCGGACCTTTAGGGATAAAAAGCAGGGTGCTGAGTGCCAGAAAGGTGATCACGGTAGAACAGGAAATAATGATCAGGATGTGGCCTAACGTGGTAGAAAAAAACCGCCGCATCACACTCTCCTGACGTCCGGTCGGAACATATAGCCGTTGTTCCTGAAGGTACGGATAAACTCTTCATTGGTGTCATCAGTGACCAATTTTCTGCGTAAGCGGCTAATCAGTAAATCGATGGAGCGCATGGAAAGCGGGGCTTCACTGCCTCGGGTTAACTGAATCAGGTCTTCGCGGGAAAGGACTTTTTTGACGTGCTGACACAACACCAGCAGCAAATCGGTTTCCACGCCGGTAAGGGGCTTGCGGATACCCGTTGGACTGCGCAGAAAGCGTCGGGACGGATAAAACGTGAAACCAGAAAATTGTAATACCGCTTCACCAACCGGTTTTTGTGCGGTTTCTATCGCGCTGGTGCGGCGTAACACGGCGCGGATGCGCGCCAGCAGCACATTGAGATCGAAAGGTTTAATCACATAGTCGTCCGCCCCCAGCTCTAAACCCACCACGTTATCAATTGGATCGTCCAGCGCCGTCACCATGATGATTGGTGGGCTGTCTGGAGAACGAATTTTGCGACAAAAATCGAGGCCGCTTTCACCGGGTAGCATCAGGTCCAACAGGATCAGGTCAGGTGCGTGGGTTTTGAGAAACAGCAATCCCGCTTCTGCGGAGTCGCTGGTGGTGGCGGTGTAGCCTTTGGCCTGTAGGAAAGTCGCGAGCGAACGACTGATCTCGGCGTCGTCTTCGACAATCAAAATATGGGTATCGGTCATATCATCAATTGCATGGCGTGGGGGAGAGGGTGGAGACGGGATTTTATCATTATTGATAATGAGAGTCATTTTCAGTAAATGACGAAGTTATGACAATATTTCGTAAGCTTGTCAGTTGACCGAAGGTGATTTTCAGCGTGTTCGCATAACTTCTTCGCGGTATGACAGGTAAAAGCAGATATGCCGTGGGGATTTTAGTTCGGCGCTGGTGGAAAAAACTAAAGGGTCGACGCGCCAACGTCGATCCCCTCAAGATAAACCACATCGTAAGTCGTTTTTCCGGCGGTCACGGTCACTACCCACCGTGCCGCCGTTTTTTATTATTAATGGCGGCGGCAGAGGCGTCAACCCGATTTTGCACGGGGGGATTCTAATCACGCATTCTGCGGTTGCAGCTGATACACCCACGCCGTAACCTGCTGGCCCTCAACGGTGGTGACATCCACTTTAACCCGATCATAACCGTCCTCGAACTCATCCAGCATTGGCCAGTGGGCTTCCAGGTTGTCAGAGAGAAACAGGTATCCCTTTACCTCGGGGCCATTCTTGTCCAGCACAAGACCGGGAAAATCCGCTGCTGCTCCCCAGCCGCGTTCATAAAAGGTGCCTGTCACATGCCCGGCAAGCCATTCTCCGCCAATTTCTTCCAGAATATGTGCATTGGAACGGCCGGGGCACAGCGTGCCGTAAACAAATAAGCGTTTCATTTTCCCTCGTGAAATCAGACAAAAAAAAGCACTTTAACCTTGAACACCCAACCTGTCACTCTGCGTGATAAGTGAAGTCTATCGCATTGAAAACCAATACCGTCTGGCAGACCTAAGGCCCGGTGCGAATAATCGCAGGATGACTATTTATCGCGTAAGAGTGGGGTTTCATAACCCTTCGGCCCTGACCTTCAGGCAACTTGATGAAATTCTCGAACCACAGCGCTTCTGGCGTACCGAGCCTGAGCGTGGTCAGTTTCGTTATTTCACCGAATATGAATATCAATCAGAGGAACGCGATCTGTGCGCGGTGTGCTCGTTGGCATACTCCCAGGCGTGTCGGGTGAGGAAATGTCCGTTGATACTGGTGGAAGTGATGCCTGAGACGGTATGAAAACAGCGCGAGACATCGCGCTGTTGCCGCAGACTTAGGGCTTTTCTTTTTCGTCTTCAGCGGGGATCAATGGCTCATCAATCTCGCTCTGCTGACCGGACTTCAGTAACTGAAGATCGAGGATCACATAGGTCATGGTGCTGATAAACAACGAGATAACGCTGCCTATCACGCCGCTGGTGGTAAAGGTGAAAAAGTTATACATCACCACCCAGGTCACGCTGATAAATAACGCCAGAGAAATAGTGATGGTCGGCTGAGAGTAGTGGGTGGTGCGCGCGCCCATCACATTGATTTGATGGCTCAGGTTGCAGGCGGTGTACTTCTCCAGCAACAGCATGCTGCGTTCCCAGTTACGCGCCCGGCGTGCGCTGCTGCGGGTAAAAAACAGGAACAGCAAGGAAAGGAAAAAACCGGAGAAGGCGATTAATACCGGCACGGCTTCCAGCGCGTAAGCAATGCTCTTATGGCTGGAGCTTTTGGCGGTGAGATCTAACGTCAGAGAGGCACCCAATCCGGCATAGAGAAACACAAAAAGGGCGAGGAATAACGCGCTACGTTTCCAGTCCAGTTCCGCTTCATGTTGACTCTGCTGACGAGCGGTCTGGAGCACTTGATGCAATTGCCTGGCGCGCGCTGACTCGGCTTCAATACTGTCAATTTTCTCGCCACATAGGCTCTGGATGAAGGGCTGGTCAGCCTGATCGATGATAATGCGCATAGAATTCCGTGAGACTTGATGAACAAGAGGACATTGTAACGTATTTGCTGCTGTGGATTGAAACGACTTGCTATTAATCGGATGCCTGCTCCGTAACCTTCGGTGGTGTTACCCAAAAAGGAGAAAACACCATGCAGCCCGTTCTCAGTGAGTGTTACCGCTACCCCAGCCAGGGTAGGCGTATAATGAAATCTTTCCAGCAGAAAGCCGCGCGTTTGGTACAACGTTATAAAGTCCGCTACCTCAACGGTATTGAGATTCGGACGCGCGACGACGAAACCCGATCCGGTGAAATCCACCGGGTGATTTATGTGGCTAACGCGCGGATTTATTATCGGACATCAGCGAAAACCGCCGATTCCCATATACGGCAAGTGCGCTACCGTTTTTCTGATCGCAATGGTAACGCCAGACTGGAAATAGCGGCTGACGCCACAATGATTAGCAGGGAAGACTATTATCCCTTCGGCGGGACGGCGATCTGGTTAACGCGTAGTCAAATGGGTGCCGAGTATAAAACCCATCGCTATGCCGGTCACGAGCGCGATAAAACAGGGTTAATTCATTACGGCTGGCGCTATTATCTGCCGTGGTTAATGCGTTGGCTCAATCCTGACCCGGCTGGAACGGTTGATGGCAGCAATCTTTTCTGCATGGTGAAAAACAATCCTGCAACGTTGCGGGATATCAATGGCTGCGTGGCAACAAGTTCAGACCAATCCCAACCTTCGGCCAGACAATCTTCCTTCATGGACAATGCGGGAAAATTTCCTTTTCGCCTCTCAGGCACGCCATTCAAATTAAGAGGTTTTACGATTTATGACCTCGATAAGACGCGTCCCCTGCCACAGGATGCGCAGGCGAAACTCAAATCCTTTATCGACCCAGGGCTAAGTGAAGCAAGCAGGAAAGATTTATACCTACAAAATGTGCGGGTAGAGGCATTCACCAGCGATGATGTATCAACGAGTCCTAATCGCCGATTTATCGAGCAACGTCTTATTGGCCAGGAAAAATTGGTTGCTGCGCGAGATTTAGCAAAAGGGACCTGCATAGGTGTCTATGGCGGCGAAGTCATGTCTGAGGATGAAGTTTTAAAACTTGATATCGACAAGCAAATTAATCTCCTGGGAGGGGAAGGGGTAAGTCACAAGTTTTTTTGGGATGGGGATAATCCAATGGCAAAAATGAATACCATTTTTGAACTCAATCAGGCAGGTAATGATATTACACAAGCAACCAGTGGCTATAACGTGGAGAATATTTTGGCCATGGCGACCTTAGATAAATCCAGTCCACGCTATGCCGAAATGAACAGAATAGAATTCGTCACTTTTTTTACCGCTCAGGATGTCAAAGAAGGGGAAGAACTGCGCTGGAATTATGGCTATCAATCGAGAATCATTAATAAAATTCTCGCCAGACGCCCTGTGAATCCGGCATCTGCAAACGTTGAAACGTCACCGCAAGCGCTGGCTGAGGCAAAAAATCAGTCATATGCTTTTGCTTTCGCGGTGTTAGGCATGGGCTTAGTCATCGCTCTGGCATTATGGATGGCTTATGTGTGATGTGATGGATATCTGAGTCAGCATTTTGCCACCGGTCACGCAAAACCAGGTCGAACATCTTACGTACACTTAATCTTCGCGGCCACCACTGGCCGCGTCATTAACGACGGAGGATTTCCCATGCCCTATGTTGATGGATTTGTGGTGCCAGTCCCGCTGGATAAAAAAGAGGCGTACCTGGCCATGGCGGCTAAAGCTGCGCCTTTGTTTAAGGAGTTTGGTGCGACGCGTATCGTCGAGTGCTGGGCGGATGATGTGCCGGACGGCAAGCTCACCGACTTTCGCATGGCGGTTAAAGCGGAAGAGGAAGAAACGGTGGTGTTTAGCTGGATTGAGTATCCTTCCAAAGCGGTACGTGATGCAGCTAATGAAAAACTGATGGCCGACCCGCGCATGAAAGAAATGGGCGAAAACATGCCGTTTGATGGCAAGCGCATGATTTACGGTGGCTTTTCCCCCATCCTTGATGAGTGAACGCGTCATCTGGCTGTGCGGCGTGCCGCCAGCCATCCGCTTACAGGCTAATCAGCTTTTTCACCCCCGGGACCTGCAACAACAGCAGTGAAATCATCATCGAAACCACGACGGTCAAAGCAATCACCATGATCTTATCGGCCAGCGAACGAATGGCAATTGCCCAGGCGAGGATGTTAAACACCAGATAATGCAGGATGTAGACGCCCGTCATGGTTTTACCGAGGGTGGCGAACAGCGCAGGCACCTTTTTCCAGTGCGCGGGCACGGTGATGGCGTTGACGCTAATCGCCATCAGGATCACCAGAAAATAGACCTGGGAGCCGGTCAGGACGAAATCATTGCCAGTGGTGATAAAGCGCGCAATAAAGTAATAACGTTCATAAAGCCAGGTAAACAAATAGACCGCCGGTAATAACAGCAGACTGAGTTTCACTACCCGGACGGATTGCAGCATTTGTACCACGCTCGGCAACGCCATCAGACGACCCGAGAGGTAGTACAGTACCCAGGTCCAGATGCGATATTGTGGCAACAGTGAGAAGGCGCGCGTGTTCGGGTAGAGCACGGCCAGAATGTCGTAGAGGAACGCCGCCAGCAACAACACAAAAATGATTGCCGCCATTTTGCCGGGGAACAGCAGCAGGCGGTCAATCTGTGGTTGTGAGACATAAATTAAAATCAGCGAAATCACAAACCAGGGCTGAATCAGATAGCCTTTATTTTGCACTCCCGCAAACCAGAAAAAGCTAAACCAGAAGAGAAAAATCAACAAAATGCGGCGGATCTTCTCCAGTTGCCAGTTCGGACTGTGTTTCGGTCCGGCATCCAGATAGCCGCTCAACAAAAAGTAGAGCGGCGTGGCGATGGTGGAGATAAAACTCAGGATGTTCAGCGCGAGGCTGTAATTGTAGTTGTAGCGATCATAACTCTGATACAGGGTGAAAAAGGACACGGCCGTCATGCACGCCAGCGTTTTCAGCAGATTCAACCCAATATTATTCATCGGCAGCGTCCCTGGCATGGAAGCAACGATACAGCACCGGCAGCACCAGCAGCGTCAGTACGGTGGCGAAACCCAGCCCGAAAATGATCACCACAGCCATGCTCTGGAAAAACACATCGCGTAACAGCGGCAGCAGACCCAGCACCGTGGTGAACGCGGTCAATAAAATGGGTCGCAAACGTGATGTCGCGGCATCCAGAATCGCCTCCTGCAACGGTTTTTGTTGCCGGAACTGGCGAGTTTCCTCCAGAAGTACGATCCCGTTGCGGATCAGCATGCCGGACAGGCTCAACAAGCCAATCAACGCCATAAAACCAAACGGAATGCCGGTGAGCAAGAAGCCGCAAGTCACGCCAATTAAAGCCAGCGGGACGGTGATCCAAATTGCGACGGCATCGCGCAGGGAATTGAACATCAGAATGGTGATCACAAACATCACCAGGAAGCCAATTGGCAATGAACTTAACAGGCCACTTTGCGCTTCCCGCGAGCTTTCCAGCTCGCCACCCCATTCCAGACGATAACCCGCTGGCAGTTTCAACTGTTCAATTTGCGGCTGAACCCGTGCCACCACCTGGGCTGCGGTTAAACCCTGCGCCGGGTCGGGATCGGTTTGTACCGTCAACACGCGCATCCGGTCACGTCGCATGATCAGCGGGTCTTCCCACTCGAGGCGGAAATCAGAAATCACGTTACTCAGCGGGACGAAATGTTGTAGCGAGGCGCTCCATAGCTGGATGTTGGCGATATGATCAATATTCTGCCGCTCCTCCGGTGCCGGGAATAGCATGATCGGAATCAGCCGTGAGCCGTCACGGAAAATACCTACCGCGTCACCACTGAAATTCATACGTAACGCCTGGTCGATATCGCGTTTATCGACCCCCAGTTCCTGCCCGCGTAATGCCGAGTATTGTGGCCGGATGACTTTGCTGCGTTCCTGCCAGTCATTGCGCACCGGGAACGTGGTGCCATCTGCCTGGAAAATACCATCAATCTGGCTGGCGATATGGCGGAGCGTATCCGGGTCGGGACCGATAACGCGCAGCGCAATCGCACTGTCACTGGCGCTGCCAAACTGGATGCGTTTGATTCGCTCATTCACCTGCGGATATTGCTGTTGAATATAATGTTCGGTAGCCAGCGCAATGCGTTCCAGTTGCCGGCCATCTTTAACCCGCACCATAATTTGCGCGTAATTACTGTATTGCCGTGTTGCATCATAGGTCAGGGTAAAGCGCATCGCCCCTTGGCCTATAGTGGTGACCGTGGCATCCACGCCCGGTTCCTGGTTAATAAATCGCTCGATTTCTGCTGCCGTTGCGGCGGTGAAATTGATATCCGTTCCATACGGCAGCCAGAGGTCAGTAAAGAAAATCGGCGTATTGGAGGAGGGGAAAAAGTTCTGTTTCACAAAGGTGAAACCGTACAGCGATGCTGCCAGGCAGGCCACCATCACGGTGATGGTCAGCCAACGTATACGGATCAATCCGGCCAGCGTGCTGCGATAGACGCGGAACACCACGCCCTGGTAGGGCGACTGATCATCCTGCGGTGGCAGTTGCAAGGCTTTGCGGCGTGCTTCGCTCCATTTAATAAACACCGGCGTCAGCGTTAGCGCAGTGATCCAACTGAGCAGCAAAGAAATCAACAGCACCTGGAACAGCGATTTGCAATACTCCCCGGTGGAATCCTGCGACAGGCCAATCGGCGCAAATGCGATGATGGCAATCACGGTGGCACCCAGCAACGGCAACGCAGTGCGCTTGATCATCTGCGTGGTCGCCTGTTGTAACGGTTTGCCGCGTTGTTGGTCGATTTTGATGCCTTCCACCACCACAATGGCGTTATCCACCAGCATACTCAGGGAGATGATCAACGCCCCCAGCGAGATGCGCTGCAATTCCAGCCCAAACAGGTACATCACCAGCAGCGTACCGAGCACGTTAAAGGCAAGCGAGGCGGCGATGACAATACCGCTGCGTAGCCCCATAAAAATCAGCAGCGTACCGACAACAATCGCCAGCGCCATCAGGAAGTTAAGGATAAAACCATCCACCGACTGCTTCACTTCATGTGCCTGGTTATAAAACACTTTCAGTGAGATGCCTGCGGGCTTGTCCTGTTGATAATCCTGGAGTTTTTGGGTCAGCGCATCGCCCACGTTAATCACGTTAACGCCGGGGGCGAAAGAGACGCCAATCGCCAGCGCATCATGACCGTCGGCATGGTAGAGGTTGTCCGGCGTGTCAGTGACATCGTGTGACAGGGTGGCGATGTCATGCAGATGGATCGTTTGCGCGGTGCCGGGGCGCGAGATCGGCAGATTGGCTAAATCCTCTAATGACTGAAACTCTCCGGTCGGGTTGAAACGGATCGATTCACCTTCAAGGCGAATGCTTCCGGCGTTGGACACCACATTGCTGCGGCTGAGCAAGTCGGCGACACGTGCCGGGGTGATACCGTAGCTGCTCATTTTGGTGCTGGAGAGGGCGATACGAATCTGTTCCTGCTGCACCCCGGCCACCGCCACTTTTGCCACACCTGGCACCAGCACCAGATCGCGCCGTAGCTGGTCGGCATAATTGCGCAGTTCATCATTGGTGAAATCTTTGCCATAAATAACAAAGAAATAGCCATACACATCGCCAAAGTCGTCGTTGACGAAGGGGGCATTAACGCCGGGTGGGAACTGGAGAGCGGCATCCCCGACGCGTCGCCGCAGTTCATCCCAGATTTGTGGCAGTTGATTGGCAAGGTAGCTGGTATGAATCGAGACGGTGATCTGTGACAGGCCATTACTGGAAATCGAGCTGACGTTGTCGAGTGAAGGCAAACGTTGCAAGGCATTTTCCAGCGGCAACGTCACTTCTTCCTCCACCTGCTGTGCCGATGCGCCGGGATATTGCGTGACAATCACCGCGGCCTTGATGGTAAACAACGGGTCTTCGAGGCGGCCAATGTTAAGCAGGGCGTAGATCCCGCCAACGCCCAGCAGCAGGATGACCATCCAGATGCGGACCGGTTTGTTAATAAAGTTATCAAAAATCTGCATCATAACCCCCGCTCACGGGTCCAGATGCGAATCGCTTCACCATCGCGCAGCTCGCCAATACCTGCTGATACCACACGGTCACCGGATTTTAATCCGCCAGTGATTTCAATCCCTTCGGCACTGATATTGCCGACTTCAACGGGCTGATCCTTCACGTGTAAATTGTTGCCTTCACCGACAATCAACCAGACATGCGCTTGATTGGTCGGGCTATGATCCGGATTGAACACCGCCGATCCGGGGATCACCACCTGTGATTGTTGCGGCGCATTTGGCAGATTGTGCAGCTGAATACGCACTGTCCCACTCAGTCCGGCCACATTGGGTAAATCGGTGGGACGTGGCATGGTCAGCACCACCTGCCAGGTGAGCGTCGCGGCGTCGGTTTGTGTACTGTGTTCTTTATAACTGGCGGTGAAGGTTCGGTCGGGCAGGGCATTGAACTGGACTTCTGGCTGGTAACTGACGTTCTGAATATCGAGGCTGGTAAATAAACTTTCTGGTACGGTGAAAATCACATCCAGCACATCTGCGCGTGTCAGCAGCGCGACGGGTTGCCCGGCGGCGACCACCTGATGATTACGCACATTGACGCGGGCAATCACGCCATCAAAGGGAGCATTGAGGGTGAGAAATTGCAACTCTTCCTGGGCGACTTTCAGCGCGGTGGCTGCCGCATCGCGGTTGGATTTTTGTACATCCATATCCGCTTGTGACACCGCGCTGCGATTGGACAAGGTGCGGAAACGCTGATATTGCCGGTCGGCCAGTTGAAAACTATTTTGCCGATCTTTCACCCGCAAGCGTGCATCGGTGTCATTCAATCGGCCAAGGACCTGATTGGCTTTCACTACCATACCATCACGCAAATCGAGCTGTTCGATGCGACCGGCGCGTTTAAAGGCCAGCTCGGTGTTATCCCCGGCCTGAATGCGTGCCGGGAAGACACGCACATTGCTGGCGCTGCCGGAGGTGATCGTGAAGGCTTTAACGACGCGAGGCTGGGGAGGCGGTGCTTCTTTTTTTTCATCGCACCCCACAATTAACAACGTACAGGCAACTAAAAGCAGAGCCTTGTATTTTATCATTATTTTTCCCTCATCCTGAAAATAACGCGCCATAATATAAGTAGCTAAGATTCAACGAAGCGTTAATCGGGTGGCGGCACTAGGAAATATGTGACACCACCACATAGGTCAGCAACCCTACCAGCGTTGTGGCAACCACCGCCATGATGACGAAGCCACAAACTAACTTAACCGTTTGTATTTCCATTACTGTTTACCTTTATTCTTTTATGCACGGAGATCGGCAAGCGGCGCATGCAACCTGGGGCTGACCGCGCAAGCAAAGTAACATTGCCATTCTGATAATATAGATTAGATTTAATTTATCTCATTCAAATCATTAGTCAGATCGCTTTTTCAGATAATGATATCGGCAGGTGTCTTACAAATCTAATTACCTCAGATTATGTGTGTTTTTTTAGAAAAACTCATTTTAACAATAGCTTAGTAGCTAGGGGTCGATATGGAAAATGTTCAAGGTCAGGATAAGGGTGTTCAGCCCTGGTATCAGTACTCTACAGAGGAAACTTTCCAACACTTAGCAAGCTCACCGTCTGGTTTATCTTCCTCCGACGCCAGCGATCGTTTAAAGAAACACGGACCCAACGCGCTGCCGCAAAAAGCTGAGAAGTCAGCGTTACTGAAATTTATCGCACATTTTAAAGATGTGTTAATTTACATTCTCTTCGCCGCTGCGCTTATTACCGCCGTGATGGCGCATTGGGTGGACACGTTTGTCATCATCGGCGTCGCGGTGATCAATGCATTAATTGGCTTTGTTCAGGAAAGCAATGCAGAAAAATCACTGAAAAGCATTCAAAATATGCTAGCCAGTGAAGCCATTCTGGTGCGGGACGGTAAACAAACCACCGTTGCCACGCAGGATATCGTGCCGGGGGATGTTGTGATGTTGCGCCCCGGCGATAAAATTCCGGCGGATTTACGCCTGTTTGATGTGCATAACCTCCGGGTGGAAGAGGCGATTCTTACCGGCGAATCGACGGTGGTGTCAAAAAACGTCGCGACGCTGGAGGGGGAAAAATCCCTCGGTGATCGTCTTAACCTCGCATTCTCTGGTACGACGGTGAGTTCAGGCACCGCATCGGGTGTCGTGGTTGCCAGCGGCGGCGAGACGGAGCTGGGGCACATCAATGAGATGATCAGCTCGGTGAAAGAAGTGAAAACGCCGCTGCTGGTGCAGATCGACAAACTCGGCAAAGCCATTTTCTTCATCATCGTGTTGATGATGGTGGCGTTGTTTATTTTTGCCTGGCTGCTGCGTGACATCCCGTTCCCGGAACTGGCGCTGTCGGTGATCAGTCTGGCGGTCGCAGCGGTGCCGGAAGGCTTACCCGCGATTATCTCCATCATTCTCTCGCTAGGCGTGCAGTCCATGGCACGCGTTCAGGCCATCATTCGTAAATTGCCTACCGTTGAAACCCTCGGTGCGATGTCGGTCATTTGCTCAGATAAGACCGGTACCCTGACCATGAATGAAATGACGGTCAAAGCGGTGGTACTGGCTAAAAGCAAATGGCGCGTCAGCGGCAACAGCTATGAACCGAAAGGCGATATAGTGGCCGAAGGCGATGCCAGCGGATTAAATGCGGCGACCGACCCACTGTTTCAGCAATTTTTACGCGCGGTGGATACCTGTAACGAAAGCCAACTACAGCAGGATGCCAATGGTCATTGGGTGATCGTGGGTGGTCCGACTGAAGGTGCGATGAAAGTGCTGGCGGCAAAAGGGATTACGCACAAGCAACCGGTCGAGGTCATCAGCAAACTCCCCTTCGATTCTCTGTATAAATACATGTCGGTCAGCTGTGTCGCTGAGGGGCAGTCGTATATCGTGTTAACCGGTGCACCGGATGTGTTGTTAAAGCTGTGCCAGCAGCAACAAACGCCACAGGGGGTTGAACCGCTGGATTTGGCGTACTGGGAAGCCGCGATCACCACCTATGCCAGCGAAGGGCTGCGCACCGTGGCGGCGGCGTGGAAACCCACGTCAGCACCCGTGACGACGCTCGACCACGATGAACTGAAAAATGGCATGGTGCTGTTGGGACTGGGCTGCATGATGGACCCACCACGCCCGGAAGCTATCTCGGCGATCCACGAATGCCAGCAGGCCGGGATTCGCGTCAAAATGATCACCGGCGACCATCAGGAAACGGCGATGGCGATTGGGCAGATGCTGGGCATCGGCAACAGCAATTCTGCGGTGACCGGTTATGAACTGGAGCATATGAATGATGCCGAGCTGGCGCAGGCGGCAAAAACCTATGACATCTTTGCGCGCACCAGCCCCGAACATAAGTTACGGCTGGTTAAAGCACTGGAATCCAGCGGTGAAATCGTCGGGATGACCGGTGACGGGGTGAATGATGCCCCGGCACTGAAACAGGCCAACGTCGGTATTGCCATGGGGATCAAAGGGACGGAAGTGACCAAGGAGTCGGCAGATATGATTCTGGCCGATGACAACTTCGCCACCATTGCGGCCGCGGTGAAAGAGGGACGGCGGGTTTATGATAACCTGAAGAAAACCATCCTGTTTATTATGCCGACCAACCTGGCGCAAGGCTTGTTGATCATTATCGCCATCCTGATGGGCAACCTGTTGCCGCTCACGCCGGTGCAGATTCTGTGGATGAACATGGCAACCTCCGCCACGCTGTCATTTGGTCTGGCGTTTGAACCGGCAGAAGCCAATGCCATGCGCCGTCCACCACGTAATGTCAAAGCGCATGTGATGGATGGCTATGCGATCTGGCGTGTCATCTTTGTTGGTTTACTGATTTCAATCAGCGCCTTCGTGCTGGAAGCCTGGCTGCAACCGCGTGGCTACAGTGAGGAGTTTATCCGCACCGTGCTGCTGCAAATGCTGGTGACGGCGCAATGGGCCTACATGATTAACTGCCGCAACTCGGAAGGTTTCTCTCTCGACAGCGGTCTGGTCAAAAACAAAGGCATCTGGATGGTGACGCTGGTGCTGATTATTCTCCAGGCCATCATCATCTATGTTCCGCTGATGAACACGCTGTTCGGTACCCGTCCGTTACCGATTAACTACTGGTTCATCTCGTTAATCGTCAGTATCGCCATCTTTATCATCGTCGAAATCGAGAAACGTCTGACACGTGGCTGGCGTGGGGTTAAAACGCAGTCATTGATCTGATAACGCCGAGTCCTGCTGTTGCCGATAGCTGGCCAGCAGGACTTTTTTGATCAGATAAGTCAGCGGAATGGCGAGGATGGCCCCGGTGATGCCAAGCAATGCCTGCCAGAACAGAAAAGCCAACAGTTGGCTGGTCAGCGCCATATCGAGACGTTTACCAATCATCAACGGTTCCAGCACCGAACTGAGCGTCAGGTTTAGCAGGACGAAAAAACCGGCGATTGCTAACGCTACTTCCAGATCAAAAGCGATATAGCTTTGCACCACCGGTGGAATCGCGGCCATAAACGAACCCAGCACCGGGATATAGTTGAACACAAACATCAACACGCCCCAGAAGAAGGCAAATTTCAGCCCCAGCAGTTGCGCGCCGCCCCAGACGATCACCCCACCAAAGATGCCGGTCAGGGTTTTGACCCGGGCATAGACAATCACGCTCTGAATCCCGTCATCAAGCGCATGATAGAGCGCCGCCGACTTGCCGCCTGCGCGCTTTTCCAGCGCATTTTTCAACAGCGGCAGTTCATACAACATAAACAACAGCATCAGGAACACCATCACCCACCATGACAACACGCCGGGAATTTGGGTGAGGAAAGCGGTCACCCATTTCACCACGGCACCGACATCAATAAATGCCAGCATTTCATCCGGCGCCAGCGCAATGCCAACCTGGTCCAGCGCCTGGGTGATTTCTTGCAAGCGGGTGGTTAACAACAGGGGCGTCTGACGGCTGAGCAAAATCAAATCGGGCGTCAGTACCGTGAGTTTGATAATGGTGACGACAATCACCAGCAACAGCACCGAAATGATCGCCAGGGAGGAGAGGATACGCGGAATACGTTTTTGCTCCAGCCAGCTCACCAACGGGTCCAGCATGATGGAGAGCAGCAACGCCAGCAGCACCTGATTGATAAGGTGTGCCGACAGGTGAAGCCCGATCAAAATCAGCGTCAGGCAGGCAAGGAGAATCAATACACGAGATAACTGCGGCCATGGGGTAAACCAGCTCATTGCGTCATTTCCCTGAAGTTAACGATGCGCTGCATAGTGCATTAACTATATCTGCAATGTTTTGATTCAGCATAGTTTAACGGGAACATGGGCAGCCACCGCCCCTGACAAACACGCTTACGTCTGATTTACCACCATTTCCCGTGCGTCACTCTGCTGCAACCAGTCACGGCTGATCACCCGTAGCAACTCCAGAAAACTGTGTCCGGCAGTCGACAGACGGCCAATGTTGGCACAAAGGATGCCAATATCGGTCGCCGGTAGCACTTCCTTCAATGACAACGGCCGCAGGCTTTCCTGATAACCGGGAAAGCGCAGTCGTACCGACGTCCACATGCTGACCATCTCAGCTTCGTCCATCAAACGCGCCATGATGGTCGGGGATGAACAGTGGATCACCCGTTCCGGCAATGGCAGGTTATAGCGACGAAACACTTGCGCCAGAATCGAATGATCGCCCGGCTCATCCCAGTCCAGCCAGGTGTATGCCAGCAACTTACGCAATGAAGTGGTATGGGTAATCGGATGATGTTTACCTGCAATGATGGCGTTGCTCAGCGAGTACAGCATTTCATAATACATCGGCGCGATAAGCATCCCATCGGTGGATGAGATCACCGCGAGATCGATGCGATTATTCTCCAACGCGTCATACAGCTGATGGGGACGTCCTTCCATCGCGATCAGTTTTACGCCGGGAAAGCGTTGCTGATACTGAAGTAACGTGGTGGTGAATGGCCCCCAGGCGGCGGCGGAGGTGAAACCGACACGCAGTTGACGCATCGCTTTTCCCAGCAAATGGTCAATCTCTTCACGCGCCTGATTCAGAGAGCGATCAATATCGCGCGCATGGCGCAGCAACACCTGTCCATACTCATTCAACGTCACCCCACGTGAAGAACGCTCAACGATGGGCATGCCGATTTCGCTCTCCATCTCCTGAATGGTTTTACTGATGGCGGGCTGTGTCAGGTGCAGGGTGCGCGCGGCTTTACCAATGCTGCCCTGAGCGGCCACTTCCAGTAAGACATCGAGCTGATTGAGTTTTATTTTCATGCTTTCCTCAGGCTTTACTCACATCACTGGTGCAACTCATGCACCAGCAACATTCAGGACAGATAACTCAGGGCATAACAATTTCTCATGATTGAAATGTAATTTATTTATGACAATAGTGCACCTTCCACCGTTTATGAAACGTTACTGGAAGGATTTGCGTATGAAAAAAGTCAAATATGCGCCTGCTGAGGCGCAGGCAGCGGTTTCGCTTCCTTTCAGCGACACTGCAACGGTAAACCGGCGTAGCCAGGCAAAATCGTTGTTTGCGGTGACGCTGGGTAATGGCCTCGAAATCTATGATTTCGCCGTTTATAGCTTCTTTTCTGTCATTATTGGACACCTTTTCTTTCCTACCGACAGCGACTCCGCCTCGTTATTACTGGCGGTGGCAACCTTTGGCGTGGGATTTTTTATGCGCCCGCTCGGTAGCCTGGTGCTTGGGCACTACGCCGATAAACATGGACGTAAGGCGGCGCTGACGCTGATTATGGCGTTGATGGCGCTCGGCGTAGCGCTGGTCGCCTTCGCACCGACCTGGGAGCAAGTCGGCATGTTGGCACCTGCCTTACTGGTTACCGGGCGTCTGCTACAAGGCTTCTCAGCGGGTGGTGAAGTAGGGGCGGCGACCAGTTGGTTGATGGAGGCGGGAGGCAAGTCGCAACGGGGCGTGCGTGTGAGCTGGCAGATGGCCAGCCAGGGCGGTGCGGCATTGCTTGGCGCGGCGATGGGGGCGTTATTAACCCACAGCTTAAGTCATGATGCCCTGTATAGCTGGGGTTGGCGCATCCCTTTCATCGTCGGCCTGGCGATTATGCCGGTGGGAATTTATATCCGTCGCCACCTGCGTGAAACCCATACGCCATCGGTTGAGTCGGCAGGCGGAACACCGGCAGGTCGCCTGTGGCGCGAGCATCGCCGCAGCCTGTTGCTGGGTATTCTGCTGGTGATGAAAAGCACCACTACATTTTACATCATCGTTTATTACATGCCCGCCTACATGGTGCATACCCTGCACATGCCGGAAGCCACCTCCTACTGGATTAGCCTGATGGCCGCCACCTTAACCCTGGTGGTGCCTTTCTTTGCCGGAAAACTGGCGGACCGTCTGCCTCGACGTAAACCCCTGTTGCTTGGCTGCGGCAGCGGTTCGTTATTACTGGTATGGCCGATCTTTGCCAGTTTGCAGCACGGCGCACCTCTCGCGCTGACTCTGGCGCTGATTACCCTCGATCAGGTGCTGGCCAACATTACGGCAGTGGCTTTCTTTTTGCTGATTCTCGAAGCCTTCCCACGCCCGGTGCGCGCATCGGGCATGGCGCTGATTTATGCGATTGGCGTCACCCTGTTCGGTGGTTTCGCCCAATTTAACGTCACCTGGTTATTGAATGTCACCGGCGATGCCATGGCTCCGGCATGGTATCTGCTGCTTAGCGCAGTGGTGTCATTGTCGGCCTTACTGGCGTGGCGGGAACAACCCGTTTTATCCGATGAGTAACAGCTGAGGTTTAACATGTTGATTAAAGAAATTCTCGCATTCGAAGACGAGATGATTGCGATCCGTCGTGATTTTCATCAGCACCCGGAATTGGGTTTTGAAGAATTTCGCACCAGTGATCGTATCGCCGAACTGCTGACGTCATGGGGTTATGAGGTGCACCGTGGGCTCGGTGGCACGGGCGTGGTCGGCACGCTGAAGGTCGGTAACGGCAGCAAACGTCTGGGATTGCGTGCCGATATGGACGCCTTACCGATGCAGGAGTTAACCGATCTCCCGTGGCGCAGTCAGGTGGCGGGCAAAATGCATGCCTGCGGCCATGACGGGCACTGCGCGATGCTGCTGTCTGCTGCACGCTATCTGGCGGAGAAACGTCCTTTTAACGGCACGCTGCATGTGATTTTCCAACCGTCGGAAGAGTCTTACGGCGGCGCGCGGCGCATGATGGATGAGGGGCTGTTTCGTTTATTTCCCTGTGATGCGGTGTTTGGCTTACACAATTTTCCGTTACTGCCTGCCGGACATTTTTTTACCAAACCCGGGCCATTGATGGCTTCCTCCGACAGCATGACCATTACGCTCCATGGCAAGGGGGGACACGGCGCGACGCCGGAAAATACCCTCGACCCGACCGTGGCCGGTGCGGCGATTGTCATGGCGTTGCAGACCATCGTGTCGCGTAATGTTGATCCGCAAGATGCGGTGGTGGTCACGGTAGGAAGCCTGCAAAGTGGCAGCACCCATAACGTTATCCCGGACAGCGCGGTACTGAAGCTGAATCTGCGCACGTTCAACGCTGGGGTCCGTGAGAAAGCCAAGGCGCGAATTGAACAACTGGTACAGGCACAGGCTGCCAGTTTTGGTCTGACCGCCAGCATTCAACCGGATTTCGGTTACCCTGTCACTATCAACCATGAGGCGGAAACAGCGTTCGCGACTCAGGTGGCACGTGACACCTTCGGGGCGGAACGTGTTGCCGAATACGCTGAGGTCAAGCCGCTGATGGGCAGTGAGGATTTTGCCTTTATGCTGGAGGAGGTGCCGGGAAACTATATCTGGTTGGGCACCAGCACCGGCGGAGAGGACTATGCGGTGCACCATCCGTTGTATCAGTTTAATGATGCCTGCCTGTCAACGGGCGCGACCTATTGGGCGCGATTGGCGGAGGCCTGGCTGCGTTAAGGACAAATAGCCCGCATGCGGTCAATAAATGACCTGATATTTCTCCGGGGCCGCTGGGCGCGGCCCGGAGAAGTTTATCCACAGGGTTTTGCCGCGGATATGCACCCGGAATGTGGACAACCAAAACAGCAACTTGAGGCTGCAACCGACGCGTAAATAAGATCTCCTTCACATTATTTAATCAAGATGCGGATAACCGCTTGCCTGCCTGAAGCAGTTTGATGATGATGCTCCCCATTCAGGATTGTTACTGTTTTACATTGACAGGCAAAACCTAAATCACTTGGCTCTGGTTAATCAGAGTCCGGCGATTTAGGTTTTTTTTTGCTCAAAATTCCGACAGTGAATTGACTCAGGCAGATATTTCGTTGCCGGGTTAACTACGCCCTAAAAAATAGAGAGAAGCGAAAATCATGATAAAAAGCGTGAGGGTTTTCCGTGTAACAATTCTGGCTGGATTACTTTTTACTGCGCTCAATACCTATGCAGAAGATCCGCAATGGAATGGCACGGTATTGGGTTTTGAAGCACCGGGAACAGGTTTACTGGGTGATATGCTGGGCATTCGCCCGATCCTGAGCGATAACGGATTTAACTATAATTTTCAGTATCTCAATGAAAATGCATACAATATCGCCGGGGGATACAATCACGATCATCATCTCGCCTATATTGATCAATTTGCTATCACCTTTACGCAAGATTTAGAGCGCTTTACCGGTATTCCGGATGCGACCATTGAAGGCAATATTGTTAACCGTAATCATGATGACAGCCTGTTAACCAAACGGGTACAGGATTCACGCGTCAATATTAATGATGCTACCCAGGAAAGTGCCGGGACCGGTTCAATTACCCGCCTGGGTTGGTTAACGTTCAGCCGAACCTTTGACGATCGCCGTTTACAGTGGCGTATCGGCATGATGAATAAAGTCCAGACCTTCGATCAAATTGCCCCCTGTGATTTTCAGACCCTAATGTTGTGCGGCGGAAAATCGGCTAACTCCATGCTGTGGAGCAACTGGAATATTCACACTTGGGGGACCACGTTCGCCTATAAACTCACCCCGGAGCTGACCCTGAAAGCGGGTATTATGGAGCAAAACCCGTCAGCGACCGACCGTAGCCATGCCTGGAGTTGGTCAACCAAAGGCAGCAAAGGGTTTATTTTACCGCTGGAAGTGGAATGGAAAACCCACATTAATGACTTACCCGGTATTTATAATTTGGGCACGCAATTTACCAACGCCAAACAATCCGATCTTTACAGCGGAAAAACGCAAAATGCCGGCGCGAATGATCCCGACGGGTATAAAGAATATAACCGCACCTGGTTTTTCTATGGCGGTTTCAACCAGCAGCTCACTCGCCATGCTGATGACGCCAATCGCGGCTTAAGCGGCGGCGTAAATGCCGGGTTTGGTGACCAGCGTAGTAACTATATCCACTACGTCACGGCGGCGACCCTGCGCTATCGCGGACTGTTTGATGCCCGGCCGGAAGACTGGATTGGGGTAGGCGTGTCGTATATCGATATCAGCAATCACTACAGCCGCAATCAGCAGGAGAAAAATAGCCTGCAAGGGGTGAGTGATTATTATGATCCACTCTACAGCCCGGTCCCGGGACATGCGATCAACGCGGAACTGTATTATCGCTTCCGTCCTGTTAGCTGGCTTGAGTTGCAACCGGGGATTCAATACTGGCATCGCCCGGGCAGCCTGAGTGAAACCCAGGATGCCTGGGTGGGCGAGCTGAAAACGGTGGTAACGTTCTAATCCGCTGTTCCGTAGCGGCGCGATAAATCGCGCCGCGACTATCGGTTATTTAAGGTTTGCGACAGCGCAGGAATGTCAGCCAGTTCTGCGCCTTTTATTTTGAGGGTCAACGGAATCGTGCGATGTAACACAATACTCAGTGCCGCCAGCAGCGCGGGCAGGGCGAGGATAAAGAATATCGACGATTGCTCCGGGAAAGCGCCCATCAGCAATCCGCCGATCGAGGAACTGAGTATTGCCCCGGTGCGACCAATGCCGTGCATCCAGCTCACCCCGGTGGCACGGATTTCCGTGGGATAATAAGCCGGTGAGTACACCTGCAAGCCATTTTGCGCCCCGTTGATACACATCCCGATGACAAAAATAAAGGCACCGAGCGCGACACCGCTAAAGCCGAACATCCCCTGCGCCACCAGACACAGACAGCCGAGCAGGTAGACCACGCCAATCACATATTTGGCGCGCAGTTTGTCCATTAACGCGCCGACAATGATACCGCCCAACGGGCCGCCAAGCTGGAACAGTCCCGCCAGAATCGCCGCCTGCTCCAGCGAAATGCCACCAGAGCGCATAATGGTCGGCAGCCAGCCGTTCAGCAGGTAAATCACGAACAGTCCCATAAAGTAGGTCAGCCACAGGATAATGGTGCCGCGCGCAAAACCATGACGGAACAGTTGCGAAATCGGGCTGTGACCATTGACGCGAGGTGAGTGCAGCACAAAGCTGCTGTCATGACTGAAGCTGCCGCCCATGCGGTTCAGTAAGGCCGCAATCTGGTGACGCGGGGCTTTACGTACCAGCAGATTCAGGGCGGATTCCGGCAACAGCCAGATAAAAAACGGCAACATTAACAGCGGCACCGCGCCACCAAACACCAGCACCGCTTGCCACGACCAGACACTCAGCAATCCCGCAGCAATAAAGCCACCCAGACCGGATCCGATGTTAAAGCCGCTGAACATCAGGGTAATCATCACCCCTTTGCGGCGCTCTGGCATATATTCCGACAGCAGCGTGACGCAGTTCGGCATCACCGCACCCAGGCCCAGTCCGGTGAGAAAACGCAACAACGCCATCTGCCACGGCGTGCTGGCAAACGCACAAGCGAGGCTAAACGCTGAGAACATCAGAAAGGACAACAGAATGATACGTTTACGGCCAAAGCGATCGGAAAGGGGTCCGGCGATGAGCGCACCGATGGCGACGCCAAACATTGCCGCCCCGAGAATGGGTCCCATCGCGGCACGGGAGATGCCCCAATGTTCAATCAACGCGGGGGCAATAAAACCCATGGCGGCGGCGTCGTAACCGTCGAACATGATGATGATCAGACAGAGGAGTAACACGCGCCATTGAAAGCGCGAAATAGGCCGGGCGTCGATCCATGCTTTGATATCGACCAGGTTGTTTGTGTTCATGGGTACGCTCTCTGTTATGCCGTGTCAGACGGCTATTGTCATGGTGAGAGAAATTTAACAATCCGATCACACCTTAAGCATGGGGCGGGGCAGTGTCTGTCAAAAAAGGCTTTTAAGGGTATGAGTTGCGTTTATATTGTGAGCTGGCTGACAAACTCAGGCAGGGAAAAAGCGCGCACAGACGGGGATTATTCGCGGAGGGATGAAGTAAGTGTATGAATTTCGTTTAGCCGACGATAAAAAGGGGCATGACGCCCCTCGGGATTCAGTCGTAGTACTCGGGGGCTTTTTTAAACCCTGCCCAGGCATCCGGGTCATGGCCGGTGACGACAATCGCATCCGCCCGCTCAGCCACGGCGCGCAGTTTCTGCACCGAACGCACCGAATCCACTGCGGAGGCGAGGAAGCCCGGCAGCGCCTTTTGTTCCCAGTGATCGACCGTATAGGCTGCATCGATAGTCAGCAGCAGCGGTTTACTGTTGGGCAAACGGACCAGGAAGGATTGATGCCCGGGCGCGTGGCCAGGCGAGAAAATGGTGGTTAGGGTGCCATCACCGTAGATGTCATAGAAATCATCGTCGGTGCCGTTGAGGAATTGCCAGTTCAATCCGGGACGGTCGAAATCGTGGCGGATGTAGCCACCCGCAGCAAACCAGTCCGGGGTGAAGGCGTATTCATACTCCGCGCGCTGGACAATATGGCGCGCATTGGGGAAGCGACCAATGGCTCCGGTGTGGTCGAGATGCAGATGCGACTGCACCACATATTTCACATCTGCCGGGTCGATACCGAGTGCTTTGACCTGATCAACACAGCCCTGATCCTCGCCCAGCACTGGCCAGTACACATCACAAATCCCGCCCCAATAACCGCGCGGATCGGTTGCCACTTCAATGGCGTTGCCGCCATCGATAATGGTGTGACCGTCAGGATGGGTAATCAGAAAAAACGGGACCGGGATTTCATAATCGGCCCCGGCGCCTTGGTTCATCTTGATGTTGTGAACCTTACATTTCAGGGTGCCGGACTGGAGCATGTAGAGTCGTATATCTTTCATACTGGGCATTCCTCTGGTTAGTCGTGGGTACTTTTTTGTTTTAGGGGTAAGAACTTAAAAGGCTTCGCGATACAGATTCAGGGCATCCTGCTCCAGCACCTCTACCGGGTTATTGGTGAGCAGGCGTGTTTGTAACATGGCATCAGCTGCAAGTCGCGGCAGGCTCTCCTCGGTGACGCCAACATCACGCAGGCGACGCGGTGCACCGCTGCGTTCCATCAGTTGCAACATATGTGCGACAAAGGCGCTGGCACGCGTATCGGCATCGCCGCTTCCTGCCACACCCAGTACGTCTGCCAGTTCGGCATACAGCGGTGCCGCCGCGCTGGCGTTATAACGCAATACCGGCCCGAGCATCAGCGCATTGGAAAGACCGTGTGCGACATGGTAATGACCACCCAACGGATAGGCGAGGGCGTGCACGGCGGCAACCGGCGAGTTGGCAAATGCCTGACCGGCAAGCGTCGCCCCGAGCAGCATCCCTTCACGCGCGCTGCGATTGCTGCCGTCCTGACAGGCATTGATCAGGTTAGCGCCCAACAACCGGAGCGCTTCACGCGCCAGCGCATCGGATAACGGATTCTTCTTGTGCTTACTGGTGTAAGCCTCGATGGCATGCACCATGGCATCAATGCCGGTCGCGGCAGTATGGATTTGTGGCAGTCCGACGGTGAGTTCCGCATCGAGCAACACGAAATCAGCATACAGTTGTGGCGCAACCACACCCATCTTGGTGGTTTCGCCAGTGGTGATAATGGCGATATTGGTGACTTCCGAGCCGGTCCCGGCGGTCGTGGGGATCAGCACCAGCGGCAACCGGGAACCTGTCACCTTGCCGATGCCATACATCTCGGCCAGTGGCTGCTCGCCGTGTGCCATCACCGCCGCTACCTTGGCGATATCCAGCGAGGAGCCACCGCCGAGGCCGATAATCAGATCGGCACCGGCTTGTTTCACGGCATCAACACAGGCATGGACGATCGCTTCTGGCGGATCGGCCACCACCTGATCAAACACACTGACGCTGAAACCGGCGGCGGTAAGATTGTCAACGATGGGGGCAATCAGACCGGCTTTAACCAGCCCGGCATCGGTGATCAGGCAGACATGACGTTGGGTGAAACGGGCGGCGATGCTGGTACCGAGCTGCTGTGCACCTCCCCACTTCATCTCGATCGCGGGTACGGTGCGAAACTCAAATGGATTGATAGTCATCTCATCTCCTCTTTGTTGACTGCTATGTTCAGGCAATTTCTGAGCACAGGTATTTGATTTCCAGATACTCATCAATGCCGTGATGGGAACCTTCACGACCGAGACCGGATTGCTTCACACCACCGAACGGTGCAACTTCGTTGGAGATCAGCCCGGTGTTATGACCGACCATGCCGTACTCCAGCGCTTCGGCCACTCGCCAGGTGCGACGCACATTTTCGGTGTAGAAATAAGCGGCAAGGCCAAATTCGGTATCGTTTGCCATCGCGATCACTTCATCCTCGCTGCTGAAGCGGAACAACGGAGCAACCGGCCCGAAGGTCTCCTCGCGTGCGATTTTCATCTGCTGGGTGACGTCCGTCAGCACCGTCGGTTCGAAGAAGCTGCCACCGAGCGCATGCGTTTTGCCCCCGGTGACCAACCGCGCCCCTTTCGCCAGTGCATCGGCAATATGTTCTTCGACCTTTTTGACGGCGTTGCCATCGATCAACGGCCCGATCAGCACATCCGGCTGATGACCTTCGCCGACCTTCAGCGCGGCAACCCGCGCCGCGAGTTTTTCGGCAAACTGGTCGTACACCGCGTCCTGCACATAAAGACGATTGGAGCAGACGCAGGTCTGCCCGGCGTTGCGATATTTAGAGGCGATGGCCCCCTCGACGGCGGCATCAAGGTCGGCGTCATCAAACACGATAAAAGGCGCGTTACCGCCCAGTTCCAGCGACAGCTTTTTAATGGTCGGGGCGCACTGGGCCATCAGCAGACGGCCAACCTGGGTGGAGCCGGTAAAAGAGAGTTTGGTGACGACATCGCTGGCGGTGAGCACCCCGCCCAGCTCGCGCGCATCGCCGGTGATCACCTGGAAAACCCCGGCCGGAATACCGGCCTGTTGGGCCAATTCAGCCAGCGCCAGTGCCGTTAGCGGTGTTTTCTCTGCGGGGCGGACGATCATGGTGCAGCCTGCGGCCAGTGCTGGCGCGGCTTTGCGGGTGATCATCGCCGCCGGGAAATTCCACGGTGTGATGGCCGCACAAACGCCAATCGGCTGCTTGATCACCACGATACGTTTGTTATTGGTGGGGGCCGGGATGGTTTCGCCGTACACCCGTTTCGCTTCCTCGGCGAACCATTCGACAAAGGAAGCGGCATACAGCGCTTCACCTTTGGCTTCTGCCAGCGGTTTACCCTGTTCAGCGGTCATCAGTGCGGCGAGGTCGTCGGCATGTTCTACCATCAAATTGAACCAGCGACGCAGCACGGCGGTGCGATCTTTGGCCGCCATTTTGCTCCAGCTGCGGAAGGCGGTTTGCGCTGCGCGGATCGCGCCCTCAGTATCGGATGCCGACAGGGCAGGTACGGTGGCGATAATGTCGCCGGTGGCAGGATTATCAACCTTAATGACCTCTCCCTTGCTGCCGCTCACCCATTCGCCATTTACCAAACAGCGGTCACGCAGCAGCGTGGGATTTTTTAGTTTGATCATGTACTCCCCCTTAGGATAAGTTCAATATATTGAACTAAGATCGGTATAGTGAACATTGGACAGGGGGCAGTATGTCAGGGGACTTCGTAACAAAAAGCGATCAAACGCGCAAAAATATGGATACCGTTCCCGCTTTGCGACGTGCGGTCACCATTCTCGACCTGGTTGCTGCTCAGGGGGGCGCGCTGGCGGCGGCGGATATCACCCGTCAGCTGGCCCTGCCGAAAAGCACCGCGCATGGGCAACTGAACGTGCTGACCGAGCTGGGGCTGTTAGTCAGATCCGCCGATGGGGCTTTCCGCCTCGGGCCACATCTGATGCGCTGGGCAGAGGGTTTCTTGTCGCAAATGGATATCGTGGCGTTGTTCCGTGAATACTTTGCCAGCGACAGCGAGCTGGATGGCTATACCATCACGCTGACTGTGCTTGACCGCGATGAAGTGGTCTACATCAGTTGTCGAAATTCAGATAAACCCCTTGGTCATACGTTTCGTATCGGTATGCGCTTGCCAGCCCCCTTTACCGCCACTGGTAAGATGCTGCTTTCCGAGCTGCCTGACCATGAGCTGACTGCCCTGTTCGCGAGCGGTTTTCCACCCCCGATGACCGCTGCCGGGGTGAATAATCTTGAGGCGTTGCGCCGCGAGCTGACGGCGATTCGTGCACGCCATTTTTCGATTGATAACGGCCAGATCCATGCGGCGATGACCTGTGTTGGTGCGGCGATTTACGATCACTCGGGAAGGGCGATTGCGGGCATCGCCACCAGCTTTCTCAGCAGCGAAGCCCGGGCGGGGTTGGTGGACAGCCTTGGCGAGAAAATCCGTGCGGCGGCGCTTGCCTTGTCCCGGCAGTGCGGCTATCAGGGCTGAATGCCGCCGTGACGAATTTGTTGATCAGGCCAGCAGCAAATCTCCCTGCGGCTGGCACGAACAGGCCAGCACAAAACCCTGATCAATTTCCTGAGTGGTCAGGGTGGCGCTGCTGCTGACGTGATATTCGCCCGAGAGCACCTGGGTTTTACAGCAGCCGCACACCCCTGCGCGACAGGCCGCGACGATCGGCACCTTGTTGCTCTCCAGCGCCTGTAGCAGTGAGCTGCCATGCGGCGCAAAGAAGGTTTTGCCGGCGGAAAGTTTGCTGATTTTCAGCCCTTCCGTTGCCGGGGCTGTCGGGGTGAAGAAGGCTTCTTTAAAGAAGCGACGCACACCGAATTGCTGCACCGCGTCTTCCACCCAGGCCATGTAGGGGGCCGGACCACAGCAAAACACCGTTCGGTTAGCGAGATCGGGCACGGTGCTTAACAACGCCTGGCTCAGGCGGCCTGCAACAAATCCCGCGCTGGCCTGCTGCTCTGCCACCCGCGTCACCGCGTAATCACGCCATTCGTCGGCAAAGATCACATCGTGTGGTGAGCGTACACTGTAAATCACCTGCACATCGGTTGCCGGACGGTATCGTGCCAGCCAGCGGCGCAGGGACATAATCGGCGTCACGCCACAACCGGCGGCCAGCAGTAACAGTTTGTCATCTGGCATGTCATCACAGGTGAATTGCCCCTGCGCATCCGAGAGCCACAGATAATCACCGCGTTTTACCTCACCAGTCAGCCATTGCGAGCCAGCGCCGTCTGCAATACGGCGCACGGTCAGGGTAATGTATTCACTGACGCCGGGTGTAGAGGAGAGGGTATAGGCGCGCAAGGTGGTCGCGCTGTTAGCGATACTCACCAGCGCATATTGCCCGGCGCGGTAAGGATAATAATCGTGGCACAACAGTGACAGCGTCCAGACATCTGGCGTCTCCTGCTGGATATGGTGCACCTGCATGCGCCACGGGCATTGTGGGGTTGGCATCGTCATGGTGGCCTCCTCAGGCGCTCAGCATCTGTTGCATATCCTGCTCAACGGTGGTCACCTGACGCAGGCCAAATTTCTCGTTCAGGATCGCCAGCAGGTCCGGCGTCAGAAATGCCGGAGCCGTCGGGCCGGTGACGATATTGGTGACACCCAGCGATAACAGCGTCAGCAGGATGACAATCGCCTTTTGCTCAAACCACGACAGCACCAGGGACAGCGGCAGATCGTTGACGCCACAACCGAGTTTTTCCGCCAGCGTCACGGCCAGCATGATCGCCGAATAGGCGTCATTACACTGACCCGCATCGATCAGTCTGGGCAGTCCGGCAATGTTGCCAAAGTCGAGTTTGTTGAAGCGATATTTGCCGCATGCCAGCGTCAGAATCAGGCAATCGTCGGGCACCTGAGTGGCGAAATCGGTGAAGTAGCTGCGTTCGCCGCGTGCGCCGTCACAGCCACCGACTAAAAACACATGGCGCAGTTTTTCCTGCGTCACCAGGTCGATCAAGGTATCCACGGCACCGAGTAAGGTCTGACGACCAAAACCGACGGTAATCAGATGTTCAATTTCGCTGTACGGGAAACCGTTCAGTTGTTGGGCCTGCTGGATGACTGGGGTGAAATCGTCTCCTGTCAGGTGTTGCACACCCGGCCAGCCGACGATGCTACGCGTCCAGATACGTTGGTCATAGGCACCGACGGTCGGGTCGATAATACAGTTGGAGGTCATGATAATCGGCCCCGGGAAGCGGGCGAATTCCACCTGCTGGTTCTGCCAGCCGCTGCCGTAGTTGCCGACCAGATGTTTAAACTTGCGTAATTCCGGATAGCCATGTGCAGGCAGCATTTCGCCGTGGGTATAAACGTTGACGCCGGTGCCCTCAGTCTGTTGCAACAGGTGATGTAAGTCTCTGAGATCGTGACCAGAAATCAGGATGCACTTTCCGGCGACCGCTTTAACATTGACCTGCGTGGGTGTCGGATGGCCCCAGCTGTGGGTTTCTCCGGCATCGAGCATACGCATCACGCTGAAATTCATTTGGCCGATTTCCATGGCACAGGCCAACAGGGCATTCATATCCGCAGGCCAGTTGCCTAACCACGCCATGATGCGGTGATAAGTGGCGTACAGGGTGTTGTCGTACTGACCGAGTACATGCGCGTGTTCCATATAGGCCGCCGCCCCTTTCAGCCCATACAAACACAACAGACGCAGGCTGAGGATATTGTCACCAATCAGCGCTTTATCACGATTTGGCGTGAAAATGGCGGCTTGTTGCTGCAATGCGCCGAGATCGTCACTGACCAGTTGCAAATCTGCCAGCGGATGAACGATGTTCGCCTGCGGGTCAATCGCCAGGCAGGCCGCCTTCAACGCTTCGCGTTTGGCAATCGCCTCCTGCGCATAGCCGACAATGCGCAGTGAATCGAAGTTGACGTTAGTGAGGGTGGAGAAAAAGGCGCGTGGGGCAAAGCTGTCGATGTGGTGATCGATCAGATCATATTCGCGCGCTTTGCTCGCCCAGGCGGATAGCCCCTGCAATGCGGCGATCAGCAGATCCTGTAAATCAGAGGTTTCGGCGGTTTTGCCACACATCCCTTGCGCATACGAGCAGCCGTTGGCTGCCGGGGTTCGAATGGTTTGCTCACATTGCACACAGAACATAATCAAGGTCCTTGCTATAAGTTGTATTTTAAATGCAACTTAAGGCTAAGCCCGCTGATGAAAACCAACCAGAAGATTTTTACGTGATGTGCAAGGGAATTGATTTGGCGCAATTTTGCCAGTCATCTTGACGCGAAACAGGTGGCTTCCCTGCCACTCAAACAGGTTATTGCAGGTTGTCTTTCACCTGCTGAACCGCGCTGGCATCAACGGGTGCCGCGGCGTTACCCCAGCTGTTGCGGATGTAAGTCACCACCGCCGCGATCTGATCATCACCCAACACCCCGGCAAACGCGGGCATCGCGGGTGCTGTCGGGCGGATGTCGGTGTCTACGCCACGACTCCCCGCTGCGACCACGCGAATTAAGGAAGTTGCATCTGGCTGGTTAAGCAATGGGTTATCTTTCAATTGCGGGAAGATGTTTTGCTCACCACGTCCACCCGGGCTATGGCAGGCCGAACATTTGGACGCATAAATTTGTGCGCCGAGTTGCATACGCGCATCGCTGGCAGGCAACGGTTGCGGTACTTTTTCGCTTTGTTTATCGCCACCTTTTAAATAGGTTGCGACGGCCTGCAAATCGTCATCACGCCAATATTGTGTTGAATGACGAACCGCATCGGCCATCGGTCCGGAGGCAATGTCGAAGCGGTTTACCCCGGTGCGCAGGTAGCTGACAATGTCTTCCGCAGTCCATTTACCCAACCCACTGTGATCGTTGTTAGTCAGGTTGGGGGCATACCAGCCTTCAACCACTTCGCCAGTGAGGAACTGACCGCTTTTATCGCCACCAAGTAGATTTTTCGGGGTGTGGCAGGTGCCGCAGTGGCCGAGGCCTTCAACTAAATATGCCCCGCGATTCCATTGCGCCGATTTGTCTGGACGGGGTTGGAATTCACCCTGGTCGAAATTTATCCAGTTCCACGCCATCAGGCTGGTGCGAATGTTGAAAGGGAACGGCAGTTGATTGGTTTCTACCTCATGGTGAACCGGCTGCAAGGTTTGCATCCATGCCCACAGGTCGTGCAGATCTGCATCAGACATTTTGGTGTAAGCCGTAAACGGCATCGCCCCATACAGCCGTTTGCCTCCGTGACCGATGCCTGTTGTCATGGCGCGTTTAAAGTCGTCATAGTTCCAGTTGCCAATACCGGTTGCGGGGTCCGGCGTGATGTTGGCACCGACCAGTGTGCCGAAAGGCGTCTGGAGTTTGACACCACCCGCGAATGGCTGTTTGGCATCGCTGGTGTGGCATGCCGAGCAATCGCCGAGCGTGGCGATGTAGCTGCCACGAGTGATTTGATCATATTCCGGCTGTGCCTGCGCAGCACAGCTGGCCGCCGTCAGTAACGCCGCGAGTGAGAGAGTGGTGAACGTTTTCATGCAGTGATCATCTCCCCTGGACGTTTGAGATAGTAATGACGAATGGCGTGCGCCGCTTTAAATGCCAGCGCACCGACCGTACCGGTTGGGTTATAGCCAGGGTTTTGCGGGAAGGCTGATGCACCGACGACAAACAAGTTGGGCACATTCCAGACTTGCAAATGTTTGTTCACCGAACTGGTGCTGGGGTCGGCCCCCATAATGAAACCGCCCACCACATGAGATGATTGGTACGGAACACTATTCCAGTGACCCGTCATCGGTTTGGCGACTATTTCACGCGGGTTCATTGATTTGGCAATTTCCGCCACCTTACCCGTGCAGTATTGCGCCATCTTCAGATCATTCTCTGCGAAGTCAAAGGTGATACGCAGTAGAGGACGCCCGTGGGGATCTTTGTAATTCGGGTCGAGCGAGAGATAGTTGGTACGCGTGGTGTAACTGCTCGCCTCACACCCAATCGACATGGTGCTGAGGTAGTTATCTTTTACCGCACGTTTCCATTGGGAACCCCATTTTGGGGTATTCGGCGGTAGTGGCCGGTAACCAATCGGCGCCGAGCCTATCGGCGTCACGCGAATACTGCCACCGCCAAGAAAGCCCAGGCCGCTATGGTCGAAATTGTCGTTGTTGAATTCGTCAATACCCATGCCGACGGCACCCGCGCCGATAAAAGGATTGAAGTTTTTGTTGTCAAAAAACAACGTCACGCCATTGGCGGTCTGATAGGCATAATTGCGGCCCGTGGTGCCGCGATTCGTGACGGGATCGTAGGCTTCGCCGATATTCGACAGCAGCATCAGGCGCACGTTCTCAAACGTGAAGGCGGCGACAATCACCAGGTCGGCGGGTTGTTCCCATTTATCGCCCGAGGAGTCGACATAGGTCACGCCTGTGGCTCTTTTACCTGATGAATCGGTCAGCACCTCCAACACCTCGCAGTGGGTGTAAGCGGTGAAATTTTCTTTACGCATCAACGCCGGTAATACCGTGGTGATGGCACTGGCTTTGGAATAGTTGGCGCAACCGTAGTTGGTACAAAACCCGCAGAACGTACAGGGACCCATCGTCACGCCGTAGGGATTGGTATAGGCCTCGGAGACCAACGACGAGGGAACCGGAAAAGGGTGATAACCCATATTCTTTGCGGCTTCGGCAAACAGCGTCGGACCGTAAGGCTGGCGCAGTGGCGGCGTGGGGTAATCACCGGAACGCATGCCTTCAAATGGGTTACCGCCAGCACGTTTTTCACCATTAAGATTGGCGGCATAACCCGATGTCCCCGCCACCCGCTCAAACTGCATATAATGGGGTTCCATCTCCTCCCAGCTCGTCCCCCAATCCTGGAGAACCAGTTCTTCGGGGATAGCATTTGCGCCATAGCGCTCGGTAAGATGGCTTTTAAGACGGAACTCCTCCGGCTGGAAACGGAAGGTGATACCCGCCCAGTGGTTTCCTGCGCCACCCGTGCCGTTACCGGGGTGGAATGATCCCCAGGTGCGCATCGGCAAGGCGGTTTGCGAGGGATTGTTACGCATGGTGCAGGTATTTTGACGGGTGCGAAGCATCAGTTCTTCGCGCATCACATAGCGCAGTTCATCGGTCACGGTGGCGACATTGAAGTCACGCGCAGTATCGCGCCAGGGACCACGTTCAATGCCGATCACCTCCAGGCCTTCATCGGCCAGTTCTTTGGCAATGATCGACCCAGCCCAGCCGAGGCCAATGACCACGACATCCGTTTTTGGTAATTTTTTCATATTGTTATCCCCTGGCTTTCCATTGCATCATGCTGATGGGCGCTAATCCCAGATTCTCGTTATGGCGATCGATATAGTCGCGATAGTCGTAACGTGCCCCAGGGAATCCCAGCATTTTCCACGAAACCATGTCTTTATTGCCGCCATAAATTGGATCGGCAAAAAAGCCTTCCATGGTGTTAGTCAGCATGTCGTTAAACAGGGATTGCGCATTGTAGCCGTCGAAATGCACCTGGCCTGCCTCCATCGCCTGCAACAAATGGTCCTGCTGTTCCGGCGGAAGATCGGCGAAGTTCTTTTGTGCGCTCTTTTGCACGTAGCGGTTAAGCGCGGCAATGCCCTGGCGATAGCGCTGTTGCGGTATCAGCGGAGACTGGTCACCTTGTTCCGGTGTGCCCTGGTGGAAGGGGCCTTGCATATACAACCGTTCAGCGGTGCCGTAAAAACCGTGCAGTTGGCGGTCAATAAACACGGCACAACCCGCTTCTTTGCCACCCATGCTGAGTTCATCAGCGGGGATCAAACGATCAACGATCGCTTCCACGGTTTGCGCTTCTTCAGGGGTAAAGAACAACCAACCTTGTTGGTCGAAGGATTCGGGGGGATTGTCAGAAAAGGGCGTCCAGCCCGGTGCACCTTTGAGAGAGACGGCATCAGCTGCTTGTGTCACCGTGGCAGCGACACCTAACGTCGTCCACGTCAACACCTGCCGTCGCGTCACGCCCGGCAGCGTTTTGGCTCTTTTTTTCATATTGCTTCCTAATTAAGTTGCACAAATTTGAAATAAAGGTCTTTTTCAGCACATGGAAACTGGTCAGTTATTTTTATGTTTCACGTTTGTATCATTAACATTTTATAAATGTTAAATGTAAGGGCTTTTGGCTAAAGCGGGCTTTGGCAGGAGAAAAAATGCATTTTTTGTCAAAAAATGAGCGGAAAAGAGAAGGTTTTGTAATGAATGAACATGGCAGCTAACAAATTGTTACCTGGTCGGCTGCCTGAGATAGAGCGGATTAAGCGGTCAATTGATTACAACGCATCATAGTTCTTCCAGCGATAATTGAGCATCGAGACGCCCCAACAGGCGATAAACAGCCCGACCACCGCAAAGCCCGCATTGCCGAGATTATCGTTCAGCCCGCCAATCCAGCGCCAGATGCCGCCCTGTAAGCCGAGCTTATCAATCAGCAGGCCCAGCGCTTCAAGACCGCCGATAAATAGCGCGACCACGACCGAGGTGCCGGTAATCGTCATGTTGTAATACAGTTTGCGCTGCGGTTTGTTAAACGCCCAACCGTAAGCATTGAGCATCACCAGGTTATCGAGGGTATCCACCAACATCATGCCGCTGGCAAATAACACCGGAAACACAAGAATCGACCAGATTGAAATGCCGTAAGACGCGGTAGCGGCTGAGATCCCCAACACGCCAATCTCCGTTGCGGTATCAAAACCTAAGCCAAATAAAAATCCCACCAGATACATATGCCAGCTTTTATCCACCATGCGAAAGGTAGCGTTGAATAACCGGCTCATCAGGCCACCCCCACGGGTTTCCATCACCTCAGGGGTGAGGGCGGCACCGCGTTTCCACTGGCGGAAGTTGCGCCAGATACTGCGTAAAATCACCAGATTAACCAACCCCATCGCCAGCAGGAAACAGGCAGACACTGCGGTGCCGATCACGCTACCCACCTCATGGAACCAGTCCATATTTTGCTGAAAAGCGGCAGCCGTGGCGGCGATGGCGATGGACGCCAGAATAACGATGGTCGAGTGACCGAGTGAAAACCATGCGCCAATACCAACCGGGCGTTTGCCCTGCTGCATCATTTTGCGCGTGACAATATCAATGGCGGCAATATGGTCAGCATCCACCGCATGGCGCAGGCCATAACACCATGCCAACAGGCAGGTCGCCAGCAGCGCGGTACTTTGCTGGAATACCACCAACGCCCAAATCCAGGCGGCAAGATTCATGGCCACTAACCCAGCCAGCAACGCGCCAGCGCGCGGGGTGGCACGAATAACACGCAAAAACATCATTTTTTTCCTTGTGTAAGAGGTATAAAACGCGCGGCGGCAATCAATGCCTGGCCGAGTGAAAGCGCACCGTCACCCGCCGGCAGCCGGGACGGCAACAAAACCTGTAAATCAGCCAGCCACCAGCACAGGCGTTCACGCAGCAGGCGGTTGTGCATTACGCCGCCACAGCAAACGACGGTGGTAATACCGTGTTGCGCGGCATGATGGCGAACCAGCCCGGCCAGCCCCTGGGCCAGCGCATCATGAAACGCCCATGCTTTGGCCGGGGCGCTGGCCTGCCAGCTCAGCCATTGCTGCCAGAAGGTGATCATATCGGGACACCCCTGCACCAGCGGCAAGGTCACGGGGTGGCAACAGGGGCCATGATCCAGCGCCAGCGTCTCCAGCAGGCAGGCGGCTTCGCCCTCATAGCTTTGCTGGAGTGGTGCGCAGCCGAGGGCTGCTGCCACGGCATCAAACAGGCGGCCACATGAGGAGGCCAGCGGCGCATTGATACCGCGTTGCATGGCCCGGGCCAGCGGTTGCCAGTTCTGTTCGCGTATCACCGTGGTTTCCGCATAGTCCTGCCAGTGCGGCACAAAGGCTTCGCACTGCGCCAGCAGATTCCGCCACGGTTGTCTGGCTGCCAGGTCACCGCCGGGTAGCGCCACGGCAGGCAGGCCGCCGAGGTGGGAACACTCCCGATAATCTGCCCGCAGGCATTCACCGCCCCAGAGCTGGCCGTTCGCGCCATAGCCGATGCCATCCAGTGCCAGCGCCAGCACTTTGCCGCCGTCCAGTGGCCAGTGATGTTCGGCAAGGGTGGCGGCAACGTGGGCGTGGTGATGCAGCACCTCGGTGAGGGGTAACGCCATGGCGCGACCCAGCTGTGCGCTGCGCATGGTGGGATGGGCATCGATCGCGACCTGCTGCGGAGAGAAGCGGTAGATTTCGCACATCAGCTGCAATGCCTGCCGCCACTGATTTTCCACGCCCGGTTGCGCTAAATCACCGAGGTACTGACTCAGCACCGCCTGGTCATCCCGTAGCAGGCAGAAGGTATTTTTCAGATCGCCACCCAGTGCCAGTATCGCGGGCAGAGGGGGAAATCCGGGGGGCAGGGGCAGGGCGTCCGGTACAAACCCACGGGCGCGCCGCAGCATTTCACCGCTGACGCGCAGCACGGAGTCATCCAAACGTTGCAGGATCGGACGATTATGCAACAGCCAGCCGTCGGCAATCCCGGCCAGTTGATCTCGCGCCTGATCATTGCTCAGCGCGGGTGGCAGGCCGCTCTGATTGCCGGATGTCATCACCAGCGGGCCAGCAAAATCCTCTATTAACAGATGCTGGAGCGGATTGGCTGGCAGCATCACCCCGATTTCATTCAGACCCGGCGCAATGTTGTCACTCAGCCCTCTCACCAGGAGACGATCAACCAGCACAATCGGGGCGGCCGGTGAGCTGAGTAACCGTATGGTCCCCGCCGGTAAGCCGTGGCTATCCGCCAGCATCACGGCAAAGGGTTTGCTGGGGCGTCGTTTGCGTTGCCGCAGCCGCTCTACCGCCGCCGGATTGCGCGCATCCACCGCCAGATGAAAACCGCCCAGTCCTTTCACCGCGACAATCCCGCCATTTTTCAGCACGGCCACCGCCTGTTGTAATGCCGCCTCTCCCGTCACGCTGTGCTCCGGGCTGTACCAGCAGATCTGCGGACCACACTGTGCACAGGCCAGCGGCTGTGCATGAAAACGCCGGTCGTGCGGGTTGCGGTACTCCTGCTCACAGTCCGGACACAGGGGAAAAGCGGCCATCACCGTGGCGGGACGATCGTAAGGCATGGCGCGAATGATGGTGTAGCGCGGGCCGCAGTGGGTACAGTTAATAAAGGGGTAGCGATAGCGTCGGTCAGTGGGATCATGCAGTTCACGCAGGCAGGCCGGGCAGGTCGCGGCATCCGGGACAATCTGGGTCGTCATCGCGCCGGTGCGACTGTGGCGAATGGTAAAACTGTCCGGCAGGGCCGTCCAGTGCAGAGCCTGTTGTTCCACACTGTCAATGCGCGCCAGCGGTGGGCAGTGCTGACGCAATGTCGCGAGAAAAGCCTCCGGCAGGGTAGTCAGACGTACCAACACGCCCGCGCCATCATTGCAGACGTCACCTTTAAGCTGGAGTTGCTGCGCCAGCTGCCAGATCCACGGGCGGAAGCCGACCCCCTGAACCTTGCCGCGAATACGTAATGCGATACCGTTGTTGTTCATAGGTTCTTTGGTCGTAGCGGCGCGATTCATCGCGCACGGAATAGCGCAATCAATCGCGCCGCTACGGGTTTTTTACGCCTCTGCGGCGGCGCGCAGGCGCGCTTTCATCTGGTTGTAGGTGGTCTGCGCATACAACTCGGCCCACGCCTGATCTGCAATGGCGCTGACATTCACCGCGCAATATTTGGTTTCCGGCGTTTTGGAAATCGGGTCGAGATTGTCCTGGGTCAGTTCATTACAGGCACCAATCCACCACTGGTAAGTCATATACACCGAACCCTGGTTGATACGTTCATTGACATCGGCGCGGCTGATGACCTTGCCGCGTCGTGAACTGACCCATACCAGTTGTTGATCTTTAATCCCCAGTGCGTCGGCATCCAGCGGGTTGATTTGCATATAACCCGGCTCGTCAGCGAGGGTTTGCAGTGCGGCGCAGTTGCCGGTCATCGAACGGCAGGAGTAGTGACCCACCTCGCGCACGGTACAGAGCACCAACGGATAATCTTCATCCGGTACTTCTGCCGGTGCGCGCCACTCCGCCGCGAACAACTGTCCCTTGCCGGTTGGCGTATCGAACTTGCTGCCCTTGTAGAGATAGGGGGTGCCGGGGTGGTCCAGCGTCGGACAGGGCCACTGCACATGTCCCATTTCACCCATTTTTTCATAGGTGACGCCGTAGAACAGCGGGCACAATTCGCGCAGCTCATCCCAGATCTGCTGGTTATTGTCGTAGTGCATCGGGTAGCCCATCTCGGTGGCGATCAGGCTGATGATTTCCCAGTCACGTTTCACGTTATATTGCGGTTCGATGGCTTTCTCAAAACGCTGGAAACCCCGGTCAGCGCAGGTAAACACGCCACCGTGTTCACCCCATGAGGTGGCGGGTAGCAGCACGTCGGCCACTTCAGCGGTTTTGGTCATAAAGATGTCCTGAACCACCACGAAGTCGAGCGCCTCAAAGCCCTGACGTACCAGGCCTAAATCCGCCTCGGTCTGAAGGGGATCTTCCCCCATGATGTAGTACGCCTTCATCTCGCCTTCCAGGGCCAGATGTGGCACTTCGGTGATACGCACACCCACTTTGTCATCCATCAGTGCGGCATTGATGCCCCACGCCGCCGCGAATTTCGCGCGGACCGCAGGATCGACCACATCCTGGTAACCCGGAAACTGGTTGGGGATGACGCCCATGTCGCAGGCTCCCTGGACATTGTTTTGCCCACGAACCGGACCAACGCCGACATTTTCCCGGCCAAGGTTGCCGGTCAACAGCGCCAGGCTGGACAATCCTTTAACCACATCTACCGCCTGGCCAAATTGCGTCACCCCCATGCCCCACATAATGGTGGCGGAAGGTGCCGCCGCGAAGGTACGCATGGCCTGGCGAATCTGTTGTGCAGGGACGCCGGTCAAATGCTCGACATCCTCCGGGGCGTAGCCTTTCACGGTTTCACGATAAGCATCCAGCCCTTCGGTGTATTGCGCGACATACTCTTTGTCATAAAGCTGCTCTTCCAACAGGACATAGCCGAAGGCGTTAACCAGTGCCATGTTGCAGCCGTTTTTGATTTGCAAATGTTGATCGGCGATACGGGCGGTTTCGATGCGGCGTGGATCGCAGACAATGATTTTCGCACCATTGCTTTTGGCTTTGATCACGCGGCGCGCCACGATCGGGTGTGAGTCGGCACAGTTGTAGCCCACCACCAACAGGCATTTGGAGTTCTCAATATCGCCGATGGAGTTGCTCATCGCGCCATTACCCAGCGTCACCTGCAACCCGGCAACGGAAGGGCCATGGCATACGCGGGCGCAGCAATCGACGTTGTTGGTGTTCAGCACACCACGGGCAAACTTTTGCATTACATAGTTGGTTTCGTTGCCGGTGCCACGCGACGATCCGGTGGTCATAATGGCGCGTGGTCCGAACTGCTGCTTGATTTCGCTCAGGCGTTTTGCCGTATACCGAATGGCCTCTTCCCAACTGACAGGCTGAAATTTGCCGCCTTTCTGATAGCGGATCATGGGCTGAGTCAGACGCGGCGTGAGCAATTTGGTGTCGTTGAGGAAATCCCAGCCATAGTAGCCTTTCAGACACAATTCGTTCTGGTTCGTCACCCCGTCGGCCGCTTCGGCACGCAGGATTCTGTTGTTTTCGACGACCAGTTTCAGTTTGCAGCCTGCCCCGCAATAGGGGCAAACGGTGGTAATTTTTTTCATCAGTAGCCAACCTGTAAGAATGTGAAATGCCGGGATTAAAACGTCAGCGATGAGGGCGCATCCAACGCGGCACGGCGGCGTTTTTCGGCACTCATCTGTTCGAGTTTGTTGCGATCAACGCACATGATGGCGTTGGTCGGGCAGGCGTCGATACACGCCGGACCGGATGCGCGCTGGTGGCAAAGGTCACATTTATTGGCCTCGGCTTTTTCCGCCAGCACGTTCAGTCCGGCCCCGCTGTTACGCGTCACCGGGCGAACCACCACCTCCATCGCGCCGTAGGGGCAGGCAACGACACAGGTTTTGCAGCCAATACAACGTTCTTGCATCACATGGACAAATCCCTTATCGCGACTGATTGCCCCGTTCGGGCAGACATTGGCGCAAGGGGCATCTTCACACTGACGGCACATGGTGGCCGTGGAGACATTCACCCCTTTAATAACGTGAATGCGTGGCAGAAAGGTCTGCGGGGTAAGCGCGGAGCAATCCTGGTTTTCCTGATGGGACACGACACAGGCTACCTCGCACGTGCGGCAGCCGATACACTTGCTTGAATCAGCAATGATGAAGCGGTTCATCATAAACTCCTGCATTGAACTTGTTATTGTCAGGGAGCTATACATAAACCGTGCCAGTTTTTTATATGATGTAAAACAACAGGTTATATTGGTGTCATGTTAGGATTGACACTTTTGACGATGACATCTGTCGGCACATGTCGTCGCGGCGCGATAAATCGCGCCGCGACGGTTGCACCATCACGCTTCGCTGGTGAGCGCTGTAAACCCGCCGTCACCGATCCAGCCGTCCAGCCGCTGATACACCTCCTCCACGGCATTTTTTATCGGTTCAGTCATGGGATAGCAGAAGCCAACAATATCCGGCTGAATGCCGAGGAACACCACCTCACCCACATCCTCTTTCAGTTGATCAATCAGATAATTAAGCGGCATGTTGTGGGTGGTCATCAGCAGCATGTCGGCGATGTCATCCGGGTCGATCACGCGAATTTCCCCGGGTGGCAGCAGCATGTCGGTCGCATCGACAATCAGCAACACATCCGGGCGTTGTGCGCGAATGGCTACTACATCATTTTCAGGCGCACTGCCCCCGTCGATCACCGTCCAGTCACCGCGTGGCGCAACGCGGCATTTTTCCGCCAGCAGCGGGCCTGCGCCGTCATCGCCCATCATGGCGTTGCCGACACACAATAAAACCTTAGTCATCGTGCCTCCTGACCATCAGATAGATGGCCGGTTCCTGTTGAATGGCCTGTAACATCGCCAGTAATGCCTGGCTCCATTGCTGTTGCTGCGAGGTCTGGCGGGTTCTGGCGGCATCAAATGCCTGTGCCAGCATCACCACATGGCTGTGGTCGATGACGATTTCACCGTAACGCGGCACCCCGGCCATTTTCCGGCTGGCCTCGCTGGCGTCGGACAGGGTGGCGATCCACGCCAGGTAACCCGCCCAGGGACACACCAGGCTCTCTTCGAGGCAGTCGATCACCCCAAGGTGATGACCAATGGCCAGGCTGTAGTACATCACCTGTTGCGCTTCGGCCGGGGTGTGATCGTTTTCATCGATAAACTTGCGGCTGAGCTGGCAAAACACCACGGACGCGCTCATTACACACGCTCCATCTGCACCAGGTTTTCCAAATGCGTGACGATCTCGGTGAGGCGTGGATCGTTCTCCTCCAGCAGCCATTGCTGGACTGCGCCACTGCCTGACGTCAACTTGTCCATGTAGCTGTCGGCAATTTGCCGCCCGTAGCGGTAGCCCGCCAGACGGCGGGCGGCGCGATCAATACGCACACGCAGCGGCTGCACCATGGTCGAATGCAGGATACGCGCGGGTTGCAGGTCCTGTTCGCTTGCCGGACGAGCATGGATTTTCTGCTCCAGCAGACCGAGCGCCATGGCAAAACCGTACAGGGTGGCAGCCGGTGTCGGTGGACAACCGGGAATATAGACGTCCACCGGCACGATTTTGTCGGTGCCGCCCCATACGCAGTAGAGATCGTGGAAGATGCCGCCACTGTTGCCGCAGGCACCGTAGGAGATACAGATTTTTGGATCAGGTGCGGATTGCCAGGCCCGTAGCGCCGGGGAGCGCATCGCGCGGGTTACCGCACCGGTAAACAACAAAATATCGGCATGGCGGGGTGAGGGAACCACTTTGATACCGAAGCGTTCAGCATCAAAAAGTGGGGTAAGTGCAGCGAAAATCTCGATCTCACAGCCGTTGCAACCGCCACAATCCACCCGATATACGTAGGCGGATCGTTTGATCTTTTTCAACAGCGATGCTTTCAGGCTGGCAATCGATTCTTCCACCGACACCGGCACGGGCAGGCCGTTAGCGTCGCGTGGGCCTAATAAGTTATTCATCCATTGGCTCCTGTTAGCTGACGATGGAACACGGCACTGGCTGATGAGGCCAGGCTGTGCTGGCGTTTACAGGCCGGGCAGGTTTCGAATGCCGCGCGCCGGTTTTCCGCACTCGGGTCACCGTTGTGGCGCAACAACGCAATGGCGTAATCAATCTCCTTTTGCACCGCGAAGGGATGACCACATTCCCGGCAGTGACACAGTGGGAAACGGGCCTGTTGCAGGAAATCGGCCTTGTTCCATACCGCCAACTCGAACTGCTGCGACAGGGTGATCGCCGCAGTTGGGCAGACTTCTTCACAGCGGGCGCAGAAAATGCAGCGGCCAAGGTTGAAGGTCCACGCCAGCTGTCCCGCTGTCAGATCGGTTGCCACGCTTAAGGCGTTGGAAGGACAGGCATTCACGCAGGCAGCGCAGCCGATGCACTGCTGCGCATTATGTTCAGGCTTACCACGGAAGTTGGCATCGACATCAATGGGTTGCAGGGGGTAAGACTGGGTAGCCACCCCGCCTTTGAGCGCGTTTTTGATAAAGCTAAACATGATCTTCTCCCGACTATTTCAGCGGCGAATGGGTGCGCTCAATGCTGTAGCGCTCCAGCTCTTTGTACGGCACCACCTGGCTTTTCTTCTTGCGCACATCCACCACGGTCATGCGGTCGGTACAGGAGTAGCAGGGGTCGAGGCTGCCGATGATCAGCGGTGCGTCCGAGACGGTATTGCCGCGCAACATATAACGCAGGGTCGGCCAGTTGGCGTAGGTCGCAGCACGGCAGCGCCAGCGGAAAAGTTTCTGGTTGTCGCCGGTCATGCTCCAGTGGATGTCATCACCACGCGGTGCTTCAGAAAAACCCAGCGCAAAACGGTGAGGAATGTAGGTAAACCCTTCCACCATCAGCGCGCCGCCGGGGAGATTATCGAGGCCGAAATCAATCAGGTTGAGCGCAGTGAACACCTCATTGATACGTACCTTAAGCCGCGAAAGCACATCACAACCCGCCAGGGTATGTACCTCCAGCGGTAGCAGGCCGTAACCGGCAAACGGGTGGTCAACGCGGGTGTCGCGGGCGTGGCCGCTGGCTCGGACCATCGGACCAACGTTACTGAAATCGCGGGCGATAGCCGGATCGAGACGGCCAATGCCGACGGTGCGTGATTCAATATTCGGCGTACTCAACAAAATGTCCGTCAGGGTAAACAGCTCGCGACGCATCTGCTGGGCCAACTGACGGGTTTGTAGCATGTCGTCTTTCATCAGATCGCGGCGAATACCGCCGATCAGATTCAGGCCGTAGGTTTTGCGTGCGCCGGTGAGGATCTCCGCCATCTTCATCGACAGCTCGCGCACGCGGAAAAATTGCATAAAGCCGGAGTCGAAACCGACAAAGTGGCAGGCCAGGCCAAGATTGAGCAGATGGCTGTGCAACCGTTCCACTTCCAGCAGAATGGAGCGGATCATTTGGGCGCGCTCGGGCACCACAATGCCCATCGCGTTCTCAACCGAGGAGGTGTAGGCGGTGCTGTGGGCGAAGCCGCAGATGCCACACACGCGGTCAGAGAGAAACGTGACTTCGTTATAACCCATGCGGGTTTCCGCCAGTTTTTCCATGCCACGGTGGACGTAGAACAGGCGATAATCGGCATCAATGATATTTTCACCGTCCACAAACAGACGGAAATGGCCGGGTTCATCAGACGTGACGTGCAGCGGGCCGATGGGCACCACGTTGTTTTTACTGCTGCCCAGTTCATTGATAAATTCGTAGGTTTCGCTGTCGCTGGTCGGGGCCGGACGCTGGCGATAATCCATGCTGTCTTTACGCAATGGGTACAGATCGTCCGGCCAGTCGTCAGGAAGCACCAGACGGCGCTCGTCCGGCAGTCCAATCGGCTGCAAGCCATACATATCACGGACTTCGCGCTCGCCCCAGACCGCGGCCGGGACACGCGGCGTAACCGACGGGAACTCTGGCCGATGGGCATCGACCGCGACGCGAACGGTGATCCAGCATTTGCTGTCGCGCTCCATCGACAGTACGTAGTACACCGCGTAGCTACCACATAGCTGCCGCTCGTCATTGCCGAACAGCACCGATAACCAGCCACCCTGCTGGTAATACAACCATTCGACAACGTCCGGCAGCATATCGGTTTTGACGGTAACGGTGATTTGATCTTTGGTCTGCCAGCTCTCCTCCAGCACCGCGTGGGGGAACTTGAGATGCAGCGCGGCAAGGTAGTGTTGACCGATTTTCTCTTCAGACATGAAATAAGTTCTCTGCAATTACGCCGCCAGCAAGGAGACGAAGGCTAAAAAGGCCAGACCAAAACCGGCCCAGGTAATACGTGACGTTTCAAGCATCCGCAGGCGTGCCATGCTGTTTTCAAACAGTGCGATCAGCAGCACGCCCGCCACCAGTTTGACGACAGCCAGTACCGTGGCGAGCGCCAGCCCGCCCCAACTGAAGGACAGCATCTGCCCCCAGGGCACAAACACCCCGACAAACATTTGCAGCACCACCAGTTGTTTCAGCGCAATGCCCCATTTGAGTACCGCGAAACCTGCGCCGCTGTACTCGGAAAGCGGGCCTTCCTGCAATTCCTGCTCGGCTTCCGCGAGGTCAAAAGGCAGTTTGCCCATTTCGATAAAGGTGGCGAAGGCGCACGCGGCGAGAGCCAGTAGCAGCGTCAGACTGTGGTTGAGCGGCCATGCATGGACGGTACGGACGATGTGACTGATATGGGTACTGCCTGCCACCTGCGCCGCAACCCACAGACTGAGCAGCAAAATCGGTTCCACCAGCACGCCGAGCATCGCCTCACGGCTGGCACCGATCCCGGTGAACGGGCTACCGGTATCCAGGCCGGCAATCGCGAAAAAGAAACGCGCAATGGCAAACAGATAAATTAAGGTGATCACATCGCCTAACGCCGGCAGGGGCGAGGCGAGACTGACCACCGGCAGCGCCGTGGCAATGGTCAACATCACGCCAACCATCACCAGCGGCATCAGGCGGAACACCCAACCGGCGGCGGCAGGGGCCACGCTCTGACGGCCAAGCAACTTGAACAAATCGCGATACTCCTGCAACACGCCGGGGCCGCGACGGTTATGCAACCGGGCACGGGCCATACGGGTGATGCCGGAGAGCAGCGGCGCGATAGCAAACAGCAGCAGCGCCTGAAGCAGAGCAATAAAGAAAGTCGTCATAGTGGCTCCTCAGGCGATGACCGCGACCAGCAGAATCGCCAGTTCAATAAATGCCAGGCGGCGAAAGGCCACGGCGAGCCAGTCACCGCGCCAGCCAGGCACCCAGCGTGCAGGATTGAGTCGGTGGCGTAATGCCAGGATGGGGGCAAAGGCAGCTCTGACGGGCTGGGCAAAACCGCTTGCGGTGATCACCATGGCTGTTTCGTGGTCGTAGCCGCACACCCAAGCCGGGCCACGCGTGCGCTGCGGCAGGCGATCGCCACGGAACAGCGCCAGCAACACCAGCGGTAACAACGGCGTTAGCAGCAGCAACAGGGTGATCATCGGTTGCGATACCAGGGTATCGGCGGTTTGCAACGGCAGCGGGACGGCATGCTGAAACAGGGGTAACAACCAGGGGGTTGCCACACCGGCGCTAATGCAGGCAAGGGCCAGCAGGGCAACAATCGCATTCATCAGTCCGGGCGGGTTGGCGGCCTGTGCCGCTTCCGGCGTGCGGGGGGCACCGAGAAAGGTGACGCCGTACACCTTTGCCATACACATCACGGCCAGTGCGCCGGTAATGGCCAGCCCGACCGCCAGCAGCGGTCCGATAATCTGGGCGATCAACGGCTCCAGACGACCAAGCTGGAAGAACGACTGATAGATCACCCACTCACCGGCAAAACCATTGAGCGGCGGCAGTGCGGCCATGGCCATCAAACCGATCAGCATCGCCAGTGATATCAGTGGCATACGTTTGCCGATGCCGCCTAATTTCTCGATATCATAATGACCGGTACGGAACCATACCGCCCCGGCCCCGAGGAACAGCGTGGTTTTAAACAGGCTGTGGTTAAACAGATGGTACAGGCCGCCGATCATCCCCAGTGCCACCACTGCCGGTTGATGCAGTGCGATACCGATAAACCCGCACCCCACGCCGAGCAGGATAATGCCGCTGTTTTCCAGCGAGTGATACGCCAGCAGACGATTGATGTTGTGCTCCATCAGGGCATACAGACCGCCGGTAAAGGCCGTCACCAGACCCAACACCACCATCAGCACCCCCCACCACAGCGGCACCACCCCGGCGATCAGGGAGACACTGATGATGCCCCACAGGCCGATTTTCAGCACCACCGCTGAGAACAGCGCGGCTGCCGGGGCGGCAGCATTGGCATGGGCCTGCGGTACCCAGCCGTGCAGGGGAATAATCCCCGCCAGCAGACCAAAGCCGAGCAAACTTAACAGCAATACCAGTGGCGGCAGTGCCGCGCCATGCAACATAAGCCGCAAGCCGTCGTAGCTGAGCGTGCCGTATTGCTGCCACAGCAGCCAGCAGGCGGCAATCAGCAGCAACGTGCCGAGGCGACCAAGCACAAACCACAACTGGCCGGACTTGCGGCAGCCAGTGAGAAAGTAGCCGCAAAGCGCGACGATTTCGGCCATCGCGACCAGTGTGACAAGGTTATCAGCCAGCAAGGCCGCAACGCTGGCGGCAAGGGTCAGATTGACCAGCCAGCCGTTAGCTTTCACCTGAGGGTGGCGATGCCAGCTCACGTTAAACAGGCAAATAAATAGCCCGCAGAGTGACACTGTCACTAACCAGATGCTGTTAAAACTATTCAGCTGTAACTGCCAGCGCCAGTGAGGCAGGGCGGCGTTAAGCCCCAGCAGCCCCTGAATGCTCGCTACCAGTAACAAACCACAACTTATCGCCCCGCCCAGGCCAGCGATAAAACCACTGACGGGCCGGTTAAACGCGGTAATGCCCGCCACCAGCGCGCTGAGCATCAATCCTGACAATGCCCACGGAATCAAAAGATATGCATTCATTTTCGTGCCTCTGGCTGGCTAAACAGACTCAAATCACCGAGCGCGCCCGCCAGCGTTAATTCACGCTTCCGTTTGCTGGCTTTGGCGATATCGGTGTTGTCGATCAGTTGCAGCGCTTTCGTCGGGCAAGTACGGACACAGGCCGGGCCGTTAGGATCGAAACTGCACAGATCGCACTTCACCGCGACCGCCCGAACGCCGGGTATCCAATCCAGCAGGGTGCTGACGTGGAGGGGATCGGGCGGGGCGGCGGGCGCTTTGGGGGTATTCACGTCAGCCGGAATATGCAGCGGTCGGCTACCGGAAAACTCAATGGCACCAAACGGGCAGGCGATGCCGCACAGTTTGCAACTGACGCACAGGTTAGCGTTCAGCTGGACTGCGCCATCAACGCGGGTGATGGCATTCACCGGACAGACACTGGCACAAGGCGCATCTTCACAGTGGCGGCACAGCTGCGGTGCGGATTCGTCCCGGCTGCGCGTGACGGTTAAACGCGGCATTGACTGTAAACCTTGTTGCCGGTGCGTTTCGGCGCAGGCGGCTTCACAGGTATGGCAGCCGATGCATAATTTTGAATCAGCGATTACAAAACGATTCACCAACGGATTCCTCTGGTGACTGTCGTCATTAATGACGAAACCATGCCGATACCCTGTCGTTTCGACAGTTTTCGACACCCTCAATCTCTACGCCACGGCGGCTTGTTGTAACCGTTCCATCGACACCGGGGTGTTCTCGTGGACGGCCAGATAGAGGCTGTCGTAAATCGGCTGGATCAGTGCCAGATAGTGGGTGAGGACTTGCTCGCGGTCGCGATTGCTGAAAGCGTTGTCAATGCGCCCGTCGTTATCCATATTGGCGCTGCCAATCAACAACTTATCGCTGCCGTCAGCCAGTTCGAGATAATACTCAATGCGGTGGTTGTTAAAGCCCGCGCCCGGCTGAATACCAATGACGAAGTGTTCAAACAGGAAGAAGCGCAGCCCCTCGCCTGGCGTGCAGTCGATGGTGTGATGCAGCCGGGCTTTTGCCAGCGTAATTCCCTGAACTAAGGCGTTACCGTACTGCTTCCACTGGGCCTGTAGACGTTGTTGCTGTTCGGCGATGTATGTTGCTTTTTCACTCAGTTCCCTAATGTCCATCATTAAATCACTCTGTTTTGTACGGATACTCCCCCTCAGGCACGTTTCGTGCCATGTTTTTATCGTATTGAATTCAAACATAAATTAAGCGACGCGTGCGTTTGTAACCCCGTCATTGACATGTCATTTCGTCATCTTTGACATCAAAGATGACGCCTGGCTGGCATCGTCTTTGCATTAGCAGCCCTTAGTTAACCCAGGAGGCAGCATGCACGAAATTACCCTCTGCCAACGTGCAGTCGAATTGATTGAACGTCACGCCCGGCAACATGGCGCACGCCGTGTCACCGGTGTCTGGCTTGAGGTCGGGGCGTTTTCCTGTGTGGAGGTCAGCGCGATGCAGTTTTGTTTTGAACTGACGTGCCGGGGCACGTTGGCGGAAGGCTGTGAGTTGCATCTGAAACAGCAGGAAGCGGAGTGCTGGTGCCACGACTGCCAGCACTATGTCACGTTGCTGACGCAGCGCGTCAGGCGCTGCCCGGATTGTGGCGGCAATCAACTGCGTATCGTGGCGGATGATGGCGTGCAGATTAAGCGGCTGGAAATCGATTAGGAGATCAATCATGTGTAGTACCTGTGGTTGCGGTGAAGGCAACCGGTATATCGAAGGTGATGAGCGCAACCCGCACTCGGCCTTTCGCAGCGCACCCTTTGCACCGGCTCCGCGTCGGTTACAACAAATTTCCGGGATGCAATTTTCCCCGCGTACCGACGCGCATGGCGATCTGCATTATGGGCACGGCGTAGCGCAAGCCCATGCGCCGGGCATCACCCAGCGTAAGATGCTGGAGCTGGAACTGGATGTGCTGGATAAAAATAACCAGCTGGCACAGGGTAATCGTGCCCGCTTTGCCGCAAACCGACAGTTGGTGCTGAATCTGGTATCCAGCCCGGGCTCCGGTAAAACCACCTTGCTGACCGAAACCTTACAACGGTTACAGGGCAAGGTGCCCTGTGCGGTGATCGAAGGCGATCAACAAACGGTGAACGATGCGGCGCGTATCCGTGCCACGGGCACGCCTGCCATTCAGGTCAACACCGGCAAGGGTTGCCATCTGGATGCACAAATGGTGCAGGATGCCATGCAGCGTCTGCCACTGGCACCACACGGCATGTTGTTTATTGAGAACGTCGGCAATCTGGTGTGCCCGGCGGGGTTTGATTTGGGTGAACGGCATAAAGTGGCGCTGCTGTCGGTGACAGAAGGCGAGGATAAGCCATTAAAATATAAATATATGTTTGCGGCGGCCTCGCTGATGTTACTGAACAAGATCGATCTGCTGCCCTATCTGCAATTCGATGTTGACCGCTGCCTGGCTTATGCCCGCGAGGTAAACCCGGATATCCAGATCCTGTTGGTGTCCGCCACTACGGGGGCCGGGATGGACGCGTGGATCAACTGGCTGGAGGCCGAACGATGTGCATAGGCATTCCGGGCCAGATTGTGGCGCGTCTGGCTGATGGAAACGCGAAAGTTGACGTCTGTGGTGTACAGCGTGAGGTCAATTTGACCTTGGTGGGTGATGCTGCTGTCGGGCAATGGGTGCTGGTGCACGTCGGCTTTGCTATGAGCATCATCGATGAAGCGGAGGCCCGGGACACGCTCGACGCGCTGCAAAACATGTTCGAGCTGGAGCCTGATGTGGGCGCGTTGCTGTATGGCGAGGAACGTGGCTGATGCGTTACGTCGATGAATACCGAGACCCCGCGCGCGTCATGCAGTTAATTGACACCCTGAAGAAACGCGCGCCGCTGCTGGATTATGACGCGCAGCGTCCCTTGCGGATCATGGAGGTCTGCGGCGGGCATACCCACGCCATCTTCAAGTTTGGTCTCGATCAACTGCTGCCAGAGAATATTGAGTTTATCCACGGTCCGGGCTGCCCGGTGTGCGTGTTACCGATGGGGCGCATCGACAGTTGCATTGAGATTGCCAGCCATGCGGAGGTGATTTTCTGCACCTTTGGCGATGCCCTGCGCGTGCCGGGCAAAAATGGCTCGCTGATGCAGGCCAAAGCCCGGGGCGCGGATGTGCGGGTGGTGTACTCGCCGCTGGATGCACTGGCGCTGGCGCAGCGGCATCCACAGCGGAAAGTGGTGTTTTTCGGGCTGGGCTTTGAAACCACCATGCCTGCCACGGCGATCACCCTGCAACAGGCCAAAGCGCAACAGATCACCAATTTCTGGTTCTTTTGTCAGCACATCACGCTGCTCCCCACGTTGCACAGTCTGCTGTCGCAGCCGGATAACGGTATCGACGCATTTCTGGCACCCGGCCACGTCAGTATGGTGATTGGCACCCACGCCTATCAATTCATCACCCAGCAATTCCGGCGACCGCTGGTGGTGGCGGGTTTTGAGCCGATGGATTTATTGCAAGGCGTGCTGATGCTGGTGGAGCAAAAAATTAAGCAGCAAAGTCAGGTTGAGAATCAATACAAACGCGTCGTACCCGATGCGGGGAACGCGCTGGCACAGCAGGCCATGCGCGAGGTTTTTTGCCTCAACGGTGCGTCTGAGTGGCGCGGTCTGGGGGTGATTGCGGATTCCGGGGTCGTTCTGACCGAGGCTTATCAAGCCTTTGATGCCGAGGCGCATTTCCGGCCACAGCGCCAGCGGGTTTGTGACGATCCGCGCGCCCGCTGCGGCGACGTGCTCACCGGACGTTGTAAGCCGCATCAGTGCCCGATGTTCGGGACCGGCTGCAATCCAGAAAATGCGTTTGGGGCGCTGATGGTCTCCTCAGAAGGAGCCTGTGCGGCCTGGTATCATTACAGAAGTCAGGAAGTGAATGATGAAATCAATTGAGTTGGCACATGGCAGCGGCGGCAGGATGATGCAGCAACTGATCTCCAGCCTGTTTTTGCAGGCATTTGATAACCCCTGGCTGGCGGAACAGGAAGATCAGGCCCGACTGGCGCTCAGCGATCTGACCAGCCGCGGCGATCGGCTGGCATTTTCTACCGACAGTTACGTTATCGACCCGCTATTTTTTCCCGGTGGCGACATTGGCAAGCTCGCGGTGTGCGGCACGGTCAACGACATAGCGGTCAGTGGCGCGCAGCCGCGCTGGCTGTCCTGCGGGTTTATCCTCGAAGAAGGGCTGGCGCTGACGACGCTGGAACGAACGGTTACCAGCATGGCGCAGGCGGCCAGAGAAGCCGGAGTCGCCCTCGTCACCGGCGATACCAAAGTGGTGCCGCGCGGTGCTGCGGATAAGCTGTTTATCAATACGGCAGGTATCGGCGCAATTCCCGGCGGCCTGAACTGGGGTGCAGCGCAAATTGGTGTGGGCGATGTGCTGATCGTCAGCGGCACCCTCGGTGACCATGGTGCGACCATCCTCAATATGCGCGAACAACTGGGGCTGGACGGTGATTTGACCAGCGATTGCGCGCCACTGACGTCGCTTATCGCACCGCTGGTCGGCATCCACGGCGTGAAGGCGTTGCGTGATGCCACGCGCGGCGGCGTGAATGCGGTACTGCATGAATTTGCCGCCGCCAGCCGCTGTGGTATGGAAATCATGGAAAGCCAGCTACCGCTGAATCCGGCAGTACGGGGCGTCTGCGAGCTATTGGGGCTGGACGTGCTAAATTTTGCTAATGAAGGAAAGGTGGTGATCGCGGTTGCAGCGGCAGCCGCCGCTACCGTCGTCGCGGCGTTGCAGCAGCATCCTTTGGGAAAACAGGCTGCGATAATCGGCGTGGTAACGGAGAAGCCCGGCGTCAGCATCACCGGACTCTATGGCATCAAACGTCGCCTGGAACTCCCGCACGCGGAACCGCTACCGCGTATTTGTTGATCTATGCCTGGTCTCCCCGAAAGAAAACCACATAAACTTTAATTCTCATCAATATTGGACGATGTTACCGCCTCCATATTTAGCTGGAGGTCTTTCAATGGACGACAAAAATGGCATATACCCCGATGAGCGATATCGGGCAGCAGGGATTGTTTGAAATAACACAAACACTGCTGCAACAGCCCGATTTAGGTGCGCTCGCTAATTGCCTGACAAAACTGGCCAAACAAGGGGCATTAGCGGATCGCGTAAATGTACTGCTTTATCATCCATTGCATACGCAGGTCAGTTTTTATGGCATGGATAATCCGGCAAATGAGCAGAACCTGGAACAGGAGAAGATACTGGCCACCGGGCCAATGCAACGTATTCTTTCCCGTCCAGAGGCGCTGATTTGTCAGTGGCATGAGTTCGGAGAGAGCTGGCCGCAGGTGGCCAGACTGCCGCTTTACCCCGCTTTTGGTCGTTACTGTCTGCTGCCGCTGGTTGTCAGTGGCGAGATTTTCGGCGGCTGTGAGTTCATTCGCAACCGCGATACGGGCTGGAGCGAGCAAGAGCTGGAGCGTCTGCATACGCTGACCCAGGTGGCGGGGTTGTGCGCGCAGCAGATTCGCAGCACGCAAGATATCGATCACCACTGTCAGGTGCTGAGCCGTGAGCGCGATGATTTTCGCATTCTGGTGGCGGTAACCAATGCGGTGCTGTCAAAACTCGATCTCGACGAGGTGATGCAGGAAACGGCGCGGGAAATCCACCGCCATTTTGCCATCGATTCTATCAGCATTGTGGTGCGCAGCAGCCGTAAAGCGTGGCTGACGATCTACTCAACCCATTTTGTTGATGAAACGTCGCCGATCCATGATCTGAGTGACGTGCCCGAAGCAGGCACGCTGTCTGAACAGGTTTTTGCCAGTGGCGAAACGCTGTTGCTTAATCTGTATCCCGACGCTCAGGCGGCCTCCTATGAGCGCCGGTTACTGGAGCTTTGGGATAATCAAATTCAGACGCTGTGCCTGATGCCGCTGAAATTTGGTGACAATATGTTGGGGGTGATGAAACTGGCGCAGTGCGGGGAACGGGGATTCAGCGCGGCCAATCTTGAACTGCTGCAACAAATTGCCGAACGCATTGCGATTGCGCTGGATAACGCGCTGGCATGGCAGGAGATCAACCGGCTGAAGGAAAGCCTGACCGACAGAAATCCGTGGGTGACGGAGTCGATCAACGCCGGAGGCAGTGAGGCGGGGGAGATTATTGGCCGCAGCGAAGTGATGATGAATGTGCTGAAACAGGTCGACATTGTGGCCGCCAGTGACAGCACCGTGTTGATCCTTGGCGAAACCGGCACGGGAAAAGAGTTGATTGCCCGCGCCATTCACAGCCAGAGCCAGCGTAATCGTCACCGCATGGTAAAAATGAACTGCGCCGCCATGCCTGCCGGGTTGCTGGAAAGCGATCTGTTTGGTCATGAACGGGGGGCCTTTACCGGTGCCAACACCCAGCGCATTGGCCGTTTTGAACTGGCAGATAAAAGCTCGCTGTTCCTGGATGAAGTGGGGGATATGCCGCTGGAGTTGCAGCCTAAACTGCTGCGCGTGTTACAGGAAAAGGAGTTTGAACGCCTTGGCAGCAACAAATTACAAACTGTCGATGTGCGCTTAATTGCCGCCACGAACCGCGACCTACGGCAAATGGTGGCCGACCGGGAATTTCGTAATGATCTGTATTACCGTCTGAATGTGTTTCCTATCCGGCTACCCCCGCTGCGCGAACGTCCCGAAGATATTCCGCTGTTAGTGAAAGCGCTGACCTTTAAAATCGCCCACCGTCTGAATCGGAAGATCGACAGCATTCCCGCTGAAACGCTGAGCATGCTGCGGCGCATGGAGTGGCCGGGCAACGTGCGTGAGCTGGAGAATGTGATTGAGAGGGCGGTGCTGATGACGCGTGGCAACGTGCTGCATCTTTCCTTGCCGGAAATGGCGGACGCGTCGCCTGTCAGGAAAGTTGCAGCACCGGTTACGGAACCGCGCGCCGGCGAGGACGAGTACCAGCTGATTATGCGGGTACTGCGTGAGACCAACGGTGTGGTGGCCGGGCCGCGCGGTGCGGCTCAGCGTCTTGGTATCAAGCGCACCACCTTGCTCTCGCGCATGAAGCGTCTGGGGATTAATAAGGTGGAGTCGTAACGCTACGCGGCGTGCGCTGCAACCTCAACAATGTAGCGCAGTAAAGCCTCGGCAGCGGGTGCATGCAGCGCCCCCTGCCGCAGGGTTAAGCCAATCTCACGACGGGTGTCCGGCAAGGTCAGCTCCAGCGGTTGCAGGATACCCGCGCGCAGTTCGTACTCCAGTTGGTGCGAGGAGACCGCAGCAACCATGTCCGAATTCAGCAGCAGGCCACGCACAATCGCCAAATCGCCGCTCTCCACAACCGGGGTGGGCGCCGTCATCCCCAGCTTATGAAAGGCGGCATCCAGCAGATGACGCGAAGGGGTGTTATCGCGCGGCAATATCCACTGCACGTGCGCTAAATCGCTGGCTGTCAATCTGCGTCCGGCAAGGGGATGCTGTGGCCGTACCAACAACACCAGCGATTCGGCAAACAACACCTGATTGTGGATATCCAGCACCTGCTCGCCCTGACGCAACGCCCCAAGGATGAAATCAATATCTCCGGCTCGCAGCTCGGTAATTAAGGCGTCGAAGGCACTTTCATTGGTCACCACTTTAATCCCCGGATGTGCCGCCACCAGTTTGGTTATCGCCAGCGGCAACAGGCTGCTGCGACACAGCGGCAGCGCGCCAACGTGCACGGTGCCGTGCACGATGCCGGTTGCCGCCGCGAGATCTTCCGGGATATGGCGGATCTCATTCAGGGCGCGGCTGATAAACGGGGCCATCTCTCGGGCTGCCGCTGAAGGCATCATCCCTTTGGGCGTGCGTTGAAACAGCGCCAGTCCGGCCCCTTTTTCCAGCACCTTAAGGGCGGCGCTCACCGCAGGCTGGCTGATGTTGAGTGAGTTCGCCACGCTTTGCGTGTGGTGCAGGCGATACAGCCGGAGAAAAACCTGTAGCCGTCGCACGTTAAACAACCAGATCGGTTCGGCCTCTTCCCGGTGGTGATCGCGCTGCTTTAAGCGCGCCAGCGTCGCCGGTATGTGCTGCAATTCGTTGATCGCGCGTCTGGCGCGCGGCAACACGCATTTTCCCATTTCGGTCAGCAACATACCGCTGGCATGGCGTTCAAACAACGGCGTGGCCAAAGTGTGCTCAAGATCACGAATGGAACGGGTGATCGCCGACTGGGTACGAAATAATTTCTCCGCAGCCTCAGAAACTGTACCGCGCTCTGCAATCATGCAAAAAGCACGTAGTTGCATGATTTTAATATCATTATCTTCTTGCATTATTTCCGGCTCAGCTCCGTGTCTATCGGCGATCAAAATCACAACATAAATAAAAATCATAGCTCGCGCAATGAAAGGCATTATTCGCCTGGCGGGCGACATGTCAGGATGAAAAAAAACGCAACAGCAGGAATACAAGATGGAAAACACCGCTAAAAAAAGTGCCCTGGTCGTGAGTGCTCATTCCGCCGATTTCGTCTGGCGGGCGGGTGGTGCGATCGCCTTACATGCTGAACGTGGCTATGACGTCCACGTGGTGTGCCTCTCCTTTGGCGAGCGTGGCGAATCTGCCAAGCTGTGGCGCAAAGGCAATATGACCGAGGAGATCGTCAAAGCCAACCGTCGCAGCGAGGCACAGTCAGCCGCTGAGATCCTCGGTGCTTCAATTGAGTTTTTTGACCTTGGTGATTACCCGCTGCGTGCCGACAAAGAAACCCTTTTCCGCCTCGCTGATGTCTTCCGCAAGGTGCAGCCGCACTTTGTGCTCACCCATTCGATTGCCGATCCCTACAACTATGATCACCCACTGGCCGCCAACCTCACTCAGGAAGCGCGCATCATCGCCCAGGCTGAGGGTTACCGTCCGGGTGAACCGATCATTGGTGCTCCGCCGGTGTACTGCTTTGAACCGCATCAGCCGGAACAATGCCAGTGGAAACCTGATGTACTGCTGGATATCACCTCGGTGTGGGAAAAGAAATACGCCGCCATTCAGTGCATGGCCGGGCAAGAGCATCTGTGGGAGTACTACACCCGCGTGGCGTTGCAACGTGGTGTGCAGGCGAAACGCAATGTGGGTATCGCCACCTCCCGGCTACTCAGCCACGGTGAAGGTTATCAAAGCCTGTTCCCCCGGGTGACGGAGGATCTGTCATGAGCCATGTCAATCAGAAAGGGGTGGTGGTGCGGCACATCGAGCGTGCCGATGCGGCGTTGATCGCGCAGTTCGCCCGCTTCGGCGTGGCGACGGTGCATGAAGCGCAGCAGCGTCAGGGATTACTGGATGCGCGCATTCGTCCGGTGCAGCAGGGTACGACGATTGCTGGCAGCGCGGTGACGGTGCTGGTGTCGCCGGGCGATAACTGGATGTTCCACGTGGCAGTCGAGCAGTGTCAGCCCGGTGATGTTCTGCTGGTGGCACCCACGTCGGATTGTCATGACGGCTTCTTTGGCGATCTGCTGGCGACCTCGTTGCAGGCACGCGGCGTGGTGGCCCTGGTGGGCGATATCGGAATCCGCGACAGCCAAACCTTGCGTGAAATGTCGTTCCCGGTTTGGTCGCGCGCGGTTTACGCCCAGGGTACGGTCAAAGAGACGCTGGGTTCGGTGAATGTCCCGGTGATCTGTGCCGGTCAGTTAATCAATCCTGGCGATCTGGTGGTGGCGGATGACGATGGCGTGGTGATTGTGCCGCGTACTGAGGTGCGGACAGTGGCGCAGGCGGCGGCACAGCGTGTCGAGCTGGAAGAGAGCAAACGCCAGCGACTGGCCGCCGGTGAACTGGGGCTGGATATTTATCAGATGCGGCAGAAGCTGGCAGCGAAAGGGCTGCGCTATGTCGATTCTCTGGCAGAACTGAAGAATAGCTAACGATGAAACAGACGCTGATCCCCTGTGTGTTAATGCGTGGCGGCACCTCTAAAGCGGCCTGCTTTCTGGCGCAGGATCTACCCGTTGATCCGGCGCTGCGCGATCGGGTGTTGCTGGCGGTGATGGGCTCACCCGATGCCCGCCAGATTGATGGTATTGGCGGTGCCGATCCGCTGACCAGTAAGGTGGCGATCATTGCGCCTTCCAACCGGGCGGATGCCGATGTGGATTACCTGTTTGCTCAGGTGAATGTCGACAAAGCGCTGGTCGATTATGGGCAGAATTGCGGCAACATTCTGGCGGCGGTTGCCCCTTTTGCCATCGAAAAAGGGTTGGTGGCGATTCAGGGGGCGGTGACGCGGGTACGCATTTTTATGGTGAATACCGGGCAGATTGCCGAGGCGCAGTTGCCGACGCCAGACGGTGCGGTGGAGTATGAGGGCGATGTGCGCATTGACGGTGTGCCAGGTTACGCGGCGCAACAGGTGTTGAATTTTGCTGATATCGCCGGTTCCAGTTGTGGCGCATTGCTGCCCACCGGCCAGGCACAGGACCGTTTTGCTGGCGTAGCGGTAACCTGCATCGATAACGGGATGCCGGTGGTGGTGGTGCGCGCGGCCGACCTCGGACGTAGCGGGCGTGAGAGCCGGGAACAACTGGATAATGATGAAGAACTCAAAGCGCGGCTGGAAGCGATCCGCTTGCTGGCCGGACCGCGCATGAATCTGGGCGATGTAGCCCAGCGCACCGTGCCAAAGATGACGTTGATTGCTGAGCCGACCCAGGGCGGCACCCTCTCCACGCGCACCTTTATCCCCCATCGCTGCCATGCCTCAATCGGGGTGCTGGGCGCGGTCAGTGTCGCCACCGCCTGCCTGATCCCCGGTTCAGTCACCGAAGGAATCGCCCGGGTGGATGCGGGGGCTGAACAACGGCTGGTGGTGGAACATCCGAGCGGCGAGTTCAGCGTGATGTTGCAGCGTGATCCGGCGGGCAACGTGATCCAGAGCGGGTTGGTTCGCACGGCGCGACTGCTGTTTATCGGCGCCGTGGCGGTACCCGGTTCGCTGTGGCGAGGAAACGGCCATGATTAACATTGCGATTATCGGCTGCGGTGAAGCCGGAGGGATTTACGCGCAGGATCTGGTCAGCCAAGGTGCACGGGTGAGGGTGTGGGATAAAAAGTTTCTTACCCGCGAGGGCGATGCGTTACAGGCGCGGATAGCACAGGCGGGCGTCCAGCCCGCCGCCAACCTTGCACAGGCACTGGACGGGGCGACGTTGATACTGTCGCTGGTCACAGCGGGTAATGCGTTGTCGGTGGCGGAACAGCTAGCCCCGCTGTTAGGCCCGAACCAGACCTTGCTGGATTTCAATTCAGTGGCCCCGGAGACCAAACGCGCGGCGGCACGTGTGGTGGCACACGGGGTCGGACATTATCTCGATGTGGCGGTAATGGCTCCGGTGCCACCAAAACGGTTGGGAACGCCGTTGTTACTCGGCGGTGAGCAGGCTGAACGGGTTGCCGCACAACTGTGCGGATTGGGATGCCAGGCGCGTGCCGCCAGCAGCGAAATTGGTGCCGTCTCCGCCATCAAAATGTGTCGCAGCGTCATGATTAAAGGGCTGGAGGCGCTCACCACCGAGTGTCTGGGGGCGGCGCAGCGTTATGGGGTGGAAGACGCGGTGCTGGAATCGTTGCATGCCAGTTTCCCGTCGTTGGGATGGCAGGCCGAACTGCCCGATTATCTGATCAGCCGGGTGGCGGAACACGGCGTGCGTCGTGCTGAAGAGATGCAGGAAGTGGTGAAGACGCTGCAGGATGTCGGGCTGGATGGCACGCTCAGCCAGGCCATCCACCATGTGCAGGCGGATTTACCGGCCCAGCTACGCCTCCATCAGCTGCGTTACCAGGATGTGCTGCCGTTTCGCTGGCGTGCCGTGCTGGCGACGCTGGCAAAAAAACCGTAACGTTGCGACTGACCCTGCGTGATAAATCACGCCGCTACAAATCTGTTCCTAAACGTAGCGACGCGATTTATCGCGCAAGAAGAGGCAATGATTAACTGTCGAGCACGTCAGCGCTGCCGCCGACACGCAAAAACACTAGGATGGCGCTTTTAACCGCCGGCTTCAAAATCAAATTCCTTTCCTCATGACGATGTTTCTCAAGCAAAAAAAGCGGGCTGTGCTTCTTGCACTCAGACCGTACATTTAACTGATATAAAAGACCTTTCTCAATAACCTTGTTGGCTATTCTAAAGTATAGTATTGTGCATTCGATAAAAATACACAATGAAGAAGCTATGCTATATTTTTAATATCAATAAGTTATAAGTTACTTAAAACTTCAGTAATGTTTGATGTGACAAGTTGAGGAAAAGATTCAATGAAAAAAGGTTTTTTTTCAAATCATGATAAAAATGAATACATAAAGAAATACTTGGATAATCGGTTGGGGAAATACTCTGATCTGAATTATATCTATTTGGTAATGAATAAAAATAACATGGATGACATGATATTTATAAGCGATTTTCCAGATGAAATATCTGATAACTATCTAAATAATAAATATCAATATGTAGATCCTGTGATTATAAATGCCCTAAGTAGATTTACGCATTTCTCCTGGGATGAAAATTTAAAAATAAACTCCATGTGGACAGTGAAAAGGATATTCGAAAAAATAAAAAGCCATAACATTATACGAGGACACGCTTTTGTACTTCATGAGAATAACAATAATCTGGCAATGTTATTATTTTACATAGATAAGTTTTTAACATCTGATATTGATGATGTTTTCAATAAAAATAGAGATGAGTTACAGGGGGTGTTAATTGACACGCACGAAATGTTGCTCAGTGTATATAGCGAAGGTGAAGAAGTTAAGGAAGATGTATTTTCTGCCCGTGAGTCTGAAATACTTTACTGGTGTAGCAAAGGATATACTTATTCTCAAGTGGCGGAGATGCTGAACATTACTGTTAGCACGATAAAATTCCATATGGGAAAAGTTGTTAAAAAAATGGGTGTAAAAAATGCAAAACATGCCATTAGTCTAGGCATTGAACTAAAAATGATCTCGTTGCCTGGCAAGAATAAAGGTTTATCTTAGGTTTCTTGTGATGATTTCCTGAACATTAAAAAACAATCTCTTGTAATACATATATAATTTATTGATGTTAAGATTGATTATAAAAAATAATAATAAAATAATTTTTTCTGATAAAACAGAGTGATTATACTAGTCTGCGGTGATATTTGGTTATCTTTGCCGGTAAGGTTGGCTTGTTAATTAATATCCGCCATATATATTTGCAATTCACCTTTCACCTTTAAAAAATATTAAGGCGCGGAAGGTGTACGCAATGCATACGGATTTTTATTTGTAAAATAAAAGGACATATATATGAAATGTAGACATGCTAAAGACTCAGAGCTGGATGCAGTATGTATTCTTATGGCTGAAGCTTTTAATGAAGATCCTTTACATGAGGTTCTGATCCCTGACCCAGAGGTAAGAATACATATGCTATATGAATATTTTTATATTTACATTGAACTTGCGAAAAAACGTGGGGGTACGCTGATCGCCGAAAATAATGCTGGCGCATTGGTTTATTTTCGTCCAGAAGCTATAGATACAGCTGACGAAGATGTCGCCATAATCGATGCGCATATACGTAAAGTTTGCGGTTCATATTCTGCGGTTGTTGCTGCATATACGCACGGTCTTGAGTATTATCATCCCCGAACGCCACCACACTATTACATTCCTCTTATTGCAATACAACATTCATCTCGAGGCGGCAGTGTGATGACGAATTTATTTAATGCACTGCACTCTATGGCTGATGAAGATAATTATCCATGTTATCTGGAATGCACGAGACTTAGAACCCGGACCCATTTCAGGCGATGGGGGTATCTGGATGCAGGTTTTACATTGAATATCAATGGATTGCCTGAACTCTTTCCGGCATGGCGTGAACCCCATATATGCGTTGCTGATAATTTTTAATAACAAGAGGTTATTAATTAGCCGCGTATCTGTCAACTTTTGACAGATGCACGATTCAAAAGTGAAGGCCTCGGCCTTATCTGCTGGGGCTTTCCTCTGTTAAGAAGATAACTTTTTAGCAAATCATTTTTGTGGATCACCACATATTCTGCTTTCTTCGCTACACGATGCTGGTAAAACCTGCGTGATAAATCACGCCGCTACAAATCTGTTCCTAAACGTAGCGGCGCGATTTATCGCGCAAGAAGAGGCAATGATTAACTGTCGAGCACCTCGGCACTGCCGCCGACACGGCTGAACACCGGAATGGCACTCAGCGGGGCCGCGACAACGAGGCGTTGTCCGCCCTGGTAGCACTCGCCATTACGTGCCAGCCACTGATCACCCGCCGGTAACCACACCTCCCGTTCACGCTGACCGGCGTGCAGTACCGGGGCGACCAACAGGTCGCGCCCCAGCAGATACTGATCTTCCACCTGCCAGCTTTCAGTTTGCTCGGGGTAGTGATAAAACAGCGGTCGCATCACCGGATCGCCCAGCTCATGTGCCTCGCGCATCAGCCCGTCAATGTAGGGACGCAGCCGTTCACGTTGCAGCAGGCAACTTTTCATCAAGGCAAAATTCTCCTCGCCATAGCTCCACACTTCATTGGGCGAGCCGCTATTGCATTGCGCAATACCATCGCGCCAGGCTTCTGTCGGCTCAATCTGCGGTTCCCGGTAGCCATGTAATCGCATCACCGGGCAGAACACCGCCCACTGGAACCAGCGGATCAGCAATTCATGAAACGCCGGATCATGGATGTTGCCACCCTGGAAACCACCGATATCGGTGGTCCACCACGGAATCCCGGCCATCGCCATATTCAGCCCGGCGGTGAACTGGTTGCGCAGCGCGTGGAAGGAGGAGTGCACATCGCCCGACCAGGCCAGCACGCCGTAACGCTGGCTGCCCGCCCAGGCGCATCGCACCAGATTGACGATGTCGCTTTCGCCCTGTTGTTGCAGCCCTTCATAAAAGCCACGGGCAAACAGTTGTGGATAAATGTTACCCACTTCCTGCACCGGGCCAAGATGATAGCGGTAGTTATCAAAATCGTAGGCGCGATACTCCGGCTCGGCTTCATCCAGCCAGAAGGTGCGAATGCCGTGGTCATAATAATTGCGCTTCACCTCCTGCCAGACAAACTCGCGTGCCGCAGGATGGGTGGCATCAAAGAAGGTGGTGTTGCCCATAAAGTCCAGATTGACCGAGACGCCGCGCTCGCTGTTGACCAGCAACCCTTTGGATTTCATCAGCCGATAGTTATCGCTGCGGCTATCCACGGTCGGCCAGACCGAGACCATGGTTTCAATCCCCATCGCTTTCAGTTCCTCGACCATGGCTTTGGGATCGGGCCAGTCACGGGCATCAAAGCACCAGGTTCCCTGATTCGGCCAGTGGAAAAAGTCGATGACAATCACCGAGAGAGGCAATTGCCGACGGCGATACTCGCGTGCCACTTCCAGCACCTCCTGCTGGGTACGATAGCGCAGTTTGCATTGCCAAAAACCGGTGGCGAAGGCAGGCATCATCGGCGCAGTGCCGGTGGCGCGGCCATACTGGCGCACGATCTCCGCCGGGGTGTCGCCCGCAGTGATCCAGTAATCCATCTGGTCGGTGACCTCGGCCTGCCAGCGCGTGCCGTTCTTACCGAAGGTCACTTCACCGATTGCCGGGTTGTGCCACAGCAGACCGTAACCGAGACTGGACACCATAAACGGCACGCTGGCTTGCGAATTTCGCTGCGCCAGTTCCAGCGTACAGCCTTTCAAATCGAGGCAATCCTGCTGGTATTGCCCCATGCCATAAATTTTCTCTTCGCGTCGCGCTTCAAAACGCACGCTGAGCTGATATTTCCCGCCGGGAATCGGGCGAAAGGTGCGGGCATCCAGTTTCAGCGCGCTGATGTACTTATCCTGGCTCTTTTCTGTGGCACCAATACCGACTGTGCTGCGTTGCCGCCAGAACTCCTCAAGCAACAATTCACCGTGTTGGTTGTAGAAGGCCAGTTGTCCACGCATATTCAGCGTCGCGGTGATGTTGCCGTTGCGTATGCGCAGCAGTTCAGGCTCACGTTGGATATCGACTTCACAAGGCGTTGGCGGTAACAGCGCCCAATCGCTGTCAATCAGTGCCGTCTGGCAGGTGGCGCGCACCCGCAGGCTGTTCGCCCCCCAGGGTTCGATAACCAGGGTCTGACGGTCAAAGGTCCAGACGATACGCTGGGATTCGGCGCGTAATTCGCTCATGACAACTCCTGTGGTTGTAATACGGTGGGGCCAGTGGTGGCAGGCTGTGCCGCCAGTTTGTTTTGATTGATGGTACGCATGGTGGCGTCGTTAAGTTTGTAACCACGCATCGCCAGCGCACTGAGCAGCGCCAGCACGCCGGGGATCACCGAAAACAGCGCAACGATAGCCATCATGGCGGCGGGCTGCTGGTGTGCCGCCTGGGCAACATAGCCGCTCAGACCGAGGGTCCAGCCGACAATGGCACCACTGATCGCCATACCCATTTTCAACACGGCCAGCAGCGTGGAGAACACGGTGCCATCGAGGCGTTTGCCCTGGCGATATTCACCGTAATCGACCACGTCCGACATCATCACCCACATCAGCGTGGTGGTGACCTGATAGAAACTGGAGACGATAAAGGTCATCCCCACCAGCAACACGAGGTTACCGGGGAGAAACACGATGCTGATACTCAACACGCCGGTAACGATAGCGCTGAGAGTGAAAGCGGTGATTTTGCTTAAGTGAAGCGTCAGCAATTTCGCCAGCACACTGCCCACGCTTTTGCCGACGATATGCGCGGCCAACAGCCACATAAACAGGCTGGCATTGCCAAGGAAATAGGTGACGTAGTACATCATGGCACCCAGTCGTACCACCCCAAATGAGATGTTGCAGAACACCAATAGCGCCACGATGCGCCACTGATCGTTACATAACAAATCACGCAGATCGGCCAGAAAGTGGCCGTGGCTGGCAGGGGCATTCACACGTTCGCGCGTATTGAGGAAGCAGATAAAAAACATCAGGGTCGCCAGCGTCGCCATAATCGACATGGCGGCGAAATACCCTTCCAGCTTGTTACCACCCCCGAGCCAGGTCGCCAGCGGTATCATCAGGAAGGTGGACATCGCCCCTCCCAGCGTTGCAAGAAAGAAGCGCCACGACTGCAACGAGATACGCTGGGTATCATCGGCGGTGATAATTGCGCCCATTGAGCAGTAGGGAATATTGATGGCGGTGTACATCAGCATCATCAGGCTGTAGGTGGCTGCCGCATAGATCATTTTTCCGGTCAGCGACAGGCTTTCCGGGACGGCATAAATCAACATGCAGCTCACGCCAAACGGCACGGCCAGCATCAGCAGCCACGGACGAAAACGCCCCCAGCGCGAACGCGTGCGATCTGCCACCATGCCCATTGCCGGGTCGATCACCGCATCGGCGACGCGCGCCAGCAAAAAGAGCGTTCCGACAAATATCGCCGGTAGCCCCACGACATCGGTGTAATAAAACGTGAGAAAAATAATCACGTTATCGATGGCGATATGACTGGCCATATCGCCCAGTCCGTAACTGATTTTTTCTTTTATCGTTAAGCTTGTTTGCATAAAGACTCCCGCCTGTCTGGGTATCGCTAAGGGTCAATCGACGGTTAGTTATAGGAAGCGGGCCGGGATGAGACAATTGCGGGATCTGTTTCAGGTTTTATGTTTTTTACTTTATGTGATACGGGTAACAAGAATAACAACAAAAAATTAACATGGCAGGTAAAGTGCAACGGGCTACCATTAATCAACAGGTTAGAATCGCGGGTTCGCGGAGAAAAGGATGAATACATCAATCCCAGCTGCCGTGCGGCAACGTCTGCCGTTTGCGGTGCGCGCGGGTCTGTGCTGCGGTTTACCAGTGGTGCTGGGTTTCTATGCCGGGCATATACAGTCGGGTCTGCTGGCAACCATTGGGGCGTTTACGGCGTTGTACGGTGATGGTCTGCCCGTTGGCAGACGTGCGCGTTTGCTGGCCATCATCGCGGTGACATTGGCGGTGATCGTCACCCTCGGCATTCTCGTCGCGCCTTATCCGTGGCTTGGCGTGGTGACCGTGACCTGCATCGCCTCGCTTGCCACCTTGATCTGTAACAGACAGCAGCTGGGACCGCCCGGAGCGTATATGTTTGCGTTGGCCTGTGCCAGCGGCACCGGGATGGCGGCCAGCAGCGTTGATCCCTGGCAAAGTGGGTTATGGGTGTTGTGCGGTGGCGCGATCTCGTGGCTGGCGCATATGCTGGGATGCCTGTTTGAACGGACCGCCGCCAAACCTCGCACGGTAGCGGATCGGGTGATCAAAGAGCACGCCAGACGCACCGCTGCACGGGTGGCGTTTGGCACGCTGGTGGCCGGAACGATCGGGGTCATCCTTGGACTGGAACATGCGTATTGGGGGATGGCGGCCGTGGTGGTGGTACTTAACCAGCCGGACGGTTTGCCGGGCACGACACGACGTGCCTTTAATCGGCTGTTGGGCACGCTGGTTGGACTGGTGCTGGCGTGGAGCATTCTGACGCTCAATCCGCAAGGATTATGGATCGCCTTGACGGTCGGGATGCTGCAGTTTGCCATTGAGATCGGGGTGGTGCTGCAATACGCCGCTGCCACCGTGTTTATCACCGCCAATGCCTTGACGATTGCTGCCGGAGGTCGGGATTTTAGCGCGGTGAGTTCCCTGTTCGCGGCCAGAGCACTGGACACGCTGATTGGCGTGGTGGTGGCGATTGTGGTGTTTAGATTAAGCATGTCACCTGGCGCTGACAGCGCATCATAATTTAATTGCGGCCATCGCAGGTCATTTTAATCATATTCTGCCGATAATAATAGAAAACGCTATTCAACCTTTCACGAAGATGACAAATTTGTCATCAACCATTAATTGTGGCTATCTTTTGCAGGATTTAAGCATATTTTAAGTTTTCCTCGTCATCATGTCTGCATTATTCCGCTGAGGAAGACGACGATGACTGATATGCTGGCTTTAGACAAAACCAAAGTTCCCCAGGCGACGCTATTATTTTGGCTGCTGAAAATGATGTCGACCACGGTCGGCGAAACCAGTGCTGACTGGATTAATTTCGATCTGGGTCTGGGTCTGACCAAAACGTCGCTATTTGCTGCGGCATTATTTCTGCTAACGCTATTTTTTCAATTGAAATCGTCACGCTATATTCCGTGGCTCTACTGGCTAACGGTTCTGCTCGTCAGTATTTCCGGCACGCTGCTGACTGATTATCTCACCGACCAACTCCAGGTCCCGCTGCTTTATTCGGTCGCGATGTTTGGTTCGGCACTGGTGATGGTGCTGATGTTCTGGCATCGCACGGAAGGAACGTTGGAATTCAGTACCATCAATACCCGCGGACGTGAGCTGTTTTACTGGCTGGCGATCATGCTGACCTTTGCGTTTGGCACCGCGCTCGGCGATGCCCTCGCAGAGAGACTGGGGCTGGGGTATGTCGCCACCACCGCCTTGTTTGCCGGGTTGATTCTCCTGACCGGGCTGTTCTGGCGTGTCGCCTGGTTAAGTAGCGTGACCGGTTTTTGGCTCACTTATGTGCTGACCCGACCATTAGGTGCGGCAATGGCCGATCTCTTCTCACAACCTTTGCAACAGGGCGGGCTGGGCTATGGCACCACGCCGGTCAATGTCAGCTTTTTATTCACCATGGCGGTGCTGGTCACCGTAGCCAGCCTGCGTTCAGGCAAAAGCCAGCCAAATTATTAATGAGGATTACGCCATGTTTTTGACGGCCAATGCAGCGGATAATATCAATAACCAGCTGTTTCTCTTACTTAACGCGCCCGCACAGGCCTCGCCACTGATGCTGGAGATCGGTAAAGGGTGCGCATCGTATTTAATTGTTCTTTTCCCGCTGCTGTTGGTCGGCTATTGGTTCTCGTTTAACCGTAGAAATCAGCACCAGGTGTTGCTGGCGACCACCACATCGTTGCTGGCGCTGACGGTGAATGTGATCATCGGTCTGCTGTGGCAACACCCACGTCCGTTTGTGGTGCCGATCGGTCATACTTTTCTCAGCCATGTCGCTGACTCATCGTTCCCCAGCGACCATATGACGCTGGCGTGTGCCATCAGTTTTAGCCTGATCCTCGGGCAGAAGATGCGTGTGGGTGTGGGGCTGTTGATCATCGGCCTGGCAATTGCGTGGGGGCGAATCTATATGGGGGTTCACTTCCCGGCGGATATGGTGGGTTCAATGCTGGTGGCGCTTTTCTGCGCCTGGGCGGTGAAAAAGTCCGAGGCCCGTCTGACTCCGCTCTTTCAGCGCATCTTGCGACTGAATGATTATGTGTTGGGTGTGATGAAAGGGCGTCGTTTAAAGCAGTGAGGGGCATAAAATTACCTGCCATATCGTATGGCAGGTAATGGCAAGCTGATTACGGTTGTTGATGATAAACAGGAGAGGACTCCGTTGCCTCATTGCTTTGCAGGTGGTTTTTTATTGCATTTATCTGTGGGTCATTATCGGTTGAGTCAGTATTAATTCGGCCTTCATTGAGATCGAAGGGATAATTCTCATGGGTTTTGGATGGATTAGGATGCCAGCTCGCTGGCGTCAACATCCAGGTATTTGCAGTGCGCTCCACACCATTTTCGGCTTTGGCTTCAAATTGCGTCATGGCAAACAGTGAAATCGCGCCTAACAGGGTCAGAATCAGTTTTTTATTCATGCTGGTCACCTTGTGAGTAAATAATATTGTCATTTCGACCGGGTTATTTTCTCATTCTGACGGTGACCAGACGCAAACCTACAGATTACAATTCTGACAGGGAAGGACGAGGGTAAATATACTGCCTTTACCCGGTGTACTGACCACCGTCACTTTTCCGCCATGTAATTCCGCGATGGTTTTAACAATTGCCAATCCCAGACCGGTGTTTTCCAGGTTAGTGCGTGCCGCATCCGCGCGATAGAAGCGTTCAAATAAGTGCGGCACATGTTCAGCACTGATGCCTTCGCCATCGTCGGCAACGCTAAAATGCAGCATCTGCTGTTGCCGACTGGCACTGAGGGTAATATGGCCGCCAGCAGGCGTATAGCGAATGGCGTTAGCTAACAGATTGGAGAGCGCGCGTTGGAAATGCAGGGGATCGGCTGTGAAGTGAAATTTACCCTGCTGCGTGAGCGTGATGTTTTTCTCCTCCGCGAGGATTTCGTAAAACCCCAGCAGGCGGCGAAATTCGGTTTCGCTGTCCAGCGTTTCAAGGTGCAAAGGTTCACGGCTATTATCGGCCCGGGCCAGAAATAACATGGAAGAAATGGTGCGTGACAGTTGCTCGCCTTCCTCCACAATCACCGCCAGAGTTTCACGGTACTCCGCCACGCTACGTTGTTGGTTGAGCGTCACGCTGGCGGCAGAGATCAGGTTATTAATCGGACCTCTTAACTCATGTGCCAGATCGGAGGAGAAGCGCGTCAATTGGGTAAAAGAGGTTTCCAGCCGATGCATCATGGTATCGAAGGAGGAGGCCAACGCGATCAGTTCTGATGGCCAGCGCTCGACGGTGAGTCGGGTATGTAACTCTTCCACATTAATTTTTTCGATTTGCTGGCTCATATGACGTAAAGGGCGCAGACCTCGCCGTGCCAGCCAGAAACCACAACCTGCAAACAGTAACATCGCCAGTGCGGCGGCGATCTGCATCCGCGCCCAATAGTTTTCAATGATTTCATTGTTGCGTGAGACGTTCAACGCTGCCTGTACCGACCAGAGCTGGTGGTCTTTCATGGCAAAGGTGGTGGCGGTGATCAGATATTTTTCATGGTCGTCCCCCTCCTGATTGCGCCAGCTGGTGTAGTTAAAGCTGGCGCCAGGGGCAGGGTAATCTTTTTGCGGTACGCGCATGTTTTTAGACTGCGACCAGATTTTGCCATCCGGGCTGATAATGCGCAGCGATAGCCGATCCTGTTCGGCAATAAATTCAAATAATTCATTTTGCCACTGCTCATCCGGCCCCTGACGCTCACTGATGGTGCTGGCGATCTCTTTCTGAAATTGCAGCGTGTTACGCAGTTCGTCGACATCTTTGGCGTTCAGTTGGTCGCGTAAGGTCTGATATAACAGCCCGGAGACGCTGTATAACACCACGGCCATCACCACGGAAAAAAACAGCGTGAGTCGGACAGTTATCGGTACATTACGGGGTATCAGCATGCTCTTTTTCTTCCAGCACATATCCGGCACCCCGAATGGTGTGCAGCAGTTTCATCTCGTAGTTGTCATCAATTTTACTGCGCAGACGGCGGATGGCGACATCGATCACATTGGTTTCCGGGTCGAAATTCATGTCCCACACCTGTTCCGCAATCACGGTGCGCGACAGCACTTCGCCGCTACGGCGCATCAGCAGGCTCAGCAGCAGAAACTCTTTTTGTGTCAGGTCGATACGGTTACCCGCACGGGTGACTTTATGCTTGACGAAGTCCAGCAACAGATCGCCAATCTGCAACTGGGATTCGTCGCTGACAGTGACATTTCCCGGCGTCTGACGACGTAAAATAACCCGGGTTCGCGCCAGCAGCTCGCTGAAGGAAAAGGGTTTGATCAGGTAATCTTCGGCACCCAGTTCCAGCCCACGCACGCGGTCCTCAACATCATCGCGCGCGGTTAAAAACATCACCGGGGTTTTTCTGTCCGCCTGGCGGGCCATTTCCAGCAGTTTCCAGCCATTAATGCCGGGTAACATCACGTCGAGAATCGCCAGATCATACTCATGAGTCAGCAACAAATGCAGTCCATCGACGCCATTCGCGGCAACGTCGACGACAAAATCATTCTCCCGCAAGCCTTTGGCGATGTAGTCCGCCGCCGTGGTTTGATCTTCCACCAACAATAATCTCATGATTCCTCCAGGGCGTGAGTCAGGGTATCCAGTCGCCCACTGGCGCGATCAAACAGCAGATACAGCACCGGGGTAATAAACAGGGTAATAAATTGTGAAAACACCAGGCCACCGACCACCGCGACGCCCATCGGTTGCCGCAGTTCTGCTCCCGCGCCCCAACCGCAGGCAATCGGTAACGCCCCCATGATGGCGCATAATGTGGTCATCATGATGGGGCGAAAACGTTGCAGACAGGCCTGAATGATCGCGTCATGCGCGCTCATGCCCTGTTCCCGCTGCGCAGACAGCGCAAAATCAATCATCATAATGGCATTCTTTTTGACAATGCCGATCAGTAAAAGTATGCCAATCATGGCGATAAAGGTCAGGTCCAGCCCCAGCAGACGTAGCGCCAACAGCGCACCGACGGCAGCCGATGGCAGGCCCAGCAGGATGGTAATCGGGTGAATCCAGCTTTCATACAACATACCCAAAATCACATAAATGACCGCCAGCGCCAGCACGATTAACCAGACCTGGGTGGATTGTGATTGTTGATACAATGCGGCCTGTCCCGCGTAAGTGCCGAAGACGGTAGGGGGCAAATGTATCGCCTGCCCAGCCTGCTGAATAGCCTGCGTGGCATCAGATAGCGATTTCCCCGGCGCAAGGTCAAAGGAAATCGTGATTGCCGGTAATTGACCCTGGTGATTGACGGCGGTAACGCCCTGCACCCGGCTGATATGGGTAAACGTCGACAGAGGCAGCAGCGTATTTGACGCAGAACGGACATAGATTTGCGACAAATCGCTCTCATTCTGGCGGAACGGCTGTTGCACCTCCATGATGACTTCATAGCTGTCTTCCGGCGCATAAATGGTCGAGGCCTGTAACGTGCCATAGGCCGCATACAGGTTGCTGCGGATTTGATCGAGGTCCACCCCTAATAAGGAGGCTTTGTTGCGGTCGATAGTCAGCTCGGCCTGCAAGCCATTCAGTTGCGCATCGCTGTTCACCCCCACGAACACGCCGCTTTTTTTCATCTCATCCATCAACTGATTGGCGTAATCATTCAGGCTGGGGCCACCGTTGCTGCTCACGGATTGCAGCGTATATTGCCAGCTACTTTTGGCGCTGCGCCCGCCGACTTTGAAATTCTGCACCGGACTGAAGTAAACGCTGATACCGGGCAGATAATGCGTTTCGGCACGCATTTGGGTTAATACCTGTGACATGGACGGGCGCTGTGTCTGATCCTGCAAGGTCAAGTTGAGTTGCGTGGTGTCGTGGTCAACCTTGGTCACGATGGTGGTGACGGCCGGATCGTTGAGCAAGGTAGCGGCCAGTTGATACGCCACCTGTTTTCGCGCCGCAAACGACATGTCCTGCGGCGTATCGATATTGGCCGTTACCTGGCCGGTATCTTCCTGGGGAAAGAACCCCTTGGGGGCGGAGGTGTAGAGATAACCGGTCAGCGCCACCGTCGCGAGGGCCACGGATAAGGTGACCGCCTGATGTTCAACGGCCCAATGTAATGCCTGGCCATAGCGCTGACGCAGCGCCTCGAACAGACGTTCAAACATGCGATTCCAGGCGGGATCGGGCTGTGCAGGATCGTTGTCATGACGAATCAGCATCGGCACCAGCAAGGGAATCAGGGTCAGAGAGGCCGCGGCGGATACCGCGATAGCAAGGGAAACCACCCAGGCAAATTCGTGAAACAGCAAGCCCATGGTGCCGGGCATAAAAAAGATCGGGATAAACACGGCCACCAGCGACAGGGAGATGGAGATGACGGTAAAACCGACCTCTTTAGCCCCTTTTACCGCCGCCTGTCTGGGGGCCATCCCTTGCTCGATATAGCGCATGATGTTTTCCAGCACCACAATGGCATCATCCACCACTAACCCGACGGCGATGGTCAGTCCCATCAGTGAAATGTTATCGAGACTCAGGCCAAAGGCGTACATCAGCGCGAACGAACCCAACAGCGAGATCGGCACGCTAAGAGCGGGGATCAGGGTGGCACGCACATGGCGCAAAAACAGCAGGATCACCATAATCACCAGCGCAATGGTGAGCAGCAAGGTGAGGTTGACGTCATGAATCGCATTGCGCACGGAAATGGATCGGTCATTCAACAGTTGCATATGTACCGAGGCGGGCATCTGTTGCTGCAACTGCGGTAATAACTGTTTGATGGCATCCAGCGTGGCAACCAGATTCGCGCCGGGTTGGCGGCTGATACTGAGCACGATGGCGGTGTGATTGTTGACGGCGCTATGGCTGAGCGTGTTTTCGATACTGTCCTGCACCGTGGCGACGTCGGATAAGCGTACCGGTTGGCCGTTGCGGCTGGCAATGACGACGTTTTTGAAGTCAGCGGCATTGCGCAGATCGCCACCGGTTTGCAACATCATCATCTGACGTTTACCGTCCAGTTCACCAACCGGCGAATTATCATTGGCCGCTTTGAGGGCAGTTTGCAGCTCCTCCAGCGTCATATTGGTTGCCGCCAGTTTGGCCGGGTCGACCTCAATCCGCACGGCATAACGTTTCTGACCGATGACATCCACCTCGGCTACCCCGTTCAGCATCGACAGCGCCGGTGAGATCAGATCATCGGAGAAGCGGTTCAGGTCGGACAGGGTCATCGACGGTGAGTCGAGACTGATTTGCGCAATCGGGGCGTCCGCCGGGTTGACCTTTTTGAAGGTTGGCGGGGTGGTCATCTGCGCCGGTAATTTTTTCAGCGTTTGGTACAGCGCGGATTGTACATCGACCGAGGCGGAATCAATATTCACCGACGGGTCGAATTCCAGCACGATGGTGGTCGCGCCCTCCAGACTGGTGGAGGTCATAGTGGCAACGCCGGGAATGGTGGAAAGGTTCTTCTCCAGTGGCGTAGCAACGGACGACGCCATGGTTTCCGGACTGGCACCGGACAGCGACGCATTGACCTTGATGGTGGGGGTGTCGAAGGTTGGCAGTGCGGCCACTGGCAAATTTTTCCAGCAGACGAAGCCGGTCACCATGACCGCCAGCCATAGCAACATCACGGCAATCGGGCGTTGTATACAGCGTTCAGCGAGATTCATCAGTGCGCCACCCCGGTCGGCGAGTGGTTGGCGATTTTGACCGTCATACCGGGACGCAGATTGTTGGCACCCTCATTGATCACCTGAGTACCCTGTTGCAGGCCGCTGACCACCGCCAGTTGCTGTTGCACGCGTAACAAATTCACCGGCTGTACGCTGGCGTGGTTTTGTGACCCGATCACATAAACAAAATGTCCGTCTGGCCCGTTCTGCACCGCCTGGGGCGGCAATACCACCGCATCGGGGGTGGTGCCTGCGTCCACGGTAATTGACTGATACATACCCGGCCACAGCTGCATGTCGACATTATTGAAGCGGGCTTTTAACGCAATGGTCCCGCTATCCGTGCTGACGCTGTTGTCGATGAAATCGAGCGTTCCGGCAACGCGCTTACCGCTGGCATTCTGCACCCAGATCGTGACCTGACTTTTCATCTGAGCACGGAGTACCGGACTGAGATCTTGCTCCGGTAATGTGAATGACATACCGATGGGATCAAACTGGATCAGCGTGACCAGGGGCAGGGTGCTACCCGGCTGCACCAGACTGCCCGGGTGAATATTCAGCGCGCCGGTTTTGCCATCCACCGGGGCGTAGATACGGGTATAACCCAGGTTAACGTCAGCCGTTCGCACATCTTCCTGCGCCGCCTTGAGCTGCGCCTGGTACTGCTGGAGAGCACTTTGCAGGGTGTCCCAATCGGACATCGAGATGTAATTTTTCGCTTTCAGTGCGCGTGAGCGGTCCAGGTCGTGTTGTGCCTTGACCAATAAGGCTTGCGACTCCCCGACCGCCGCCAGCGCGTGGTTATAAGCCGCGCGTTGGCTGGCGTCGTCAAGGGTAAACAGCAATTGCCCTTTTTTCACAAAATCACCCTCTTTGAATGCGACAGTTTTCACTGTGCCGGTGATTTGCGACTGGATATCAACCTGGTTCAGCGGTACCACATGACCCTGGGTGGTCAGTACCACGGGCAATGCCTGTACCGTGGCGGTGACCATGCTTACCAGAGCAGGTGCCGGTAGCGGCTTCAGTGCCGCTTCGGCGGCCGGTTTTGGCCAAAAGTACCCAATGCCGCAGCCAGCCAGAATTGTGCATGTTGCCAGCCATACGCCTTTGCGATGAAAAAACATGTAGCCTCAGTAAGTGCGGAAATTTTTGCCAGTTTATCTGAGCACACCGAACAAAAAGGGCGGGTGAAAGATGACAAATTTGTCATCTGCGATCTTCGGGACGCAGAGATGGTATAAAGCGTCACAGGAATCCAATCACTCATCTGTAGCCATCGATTCAAAGGAAAATAATGAAAGCGGTCATCTTTGCTTATCACGATATGGGCTGCACCGGTCTGAACGCATTGCTCAATGCCGGTTTTGACATCGGTGCCGTCTTTACCCACGCCGATGCGGCGGGGGAAAACCATTTCCACGGTTCCGTCGCGCAGTTGGCACAAGCCCACAATATCCCGGTATTTATGCCGGAAGATATCAACCAGCCGACATGGGTTGAGCGGCTCACCGCACTGGCTCCCGATATGCTGTTCAGCCTCTCTTTCCGCCAGATACTGAGTCGCGACATCCTGGCTTGCGCCCGCCTCGGGGCTTTTGGCGTGCAGGCGTCGCTGTTGCCAGCGCATCGTGGCCGTGCGCACCTGAATTGGGTCTTAATTAAAGGTGAGACGGAAACCGGGGTTACCCTGTTCCGAATGACCACGCGGCCCGATTGTGGCCCGATCCTCGCACAGGAAAAAGTCAGCATCTTGCCCGAAGACGATGCGTTCAGTCTGCATAACAAACTGGTACAAACCAGTGGCAGGATGCTGGCCGTATGGTTACCGGCACTGATGGCCAACCAACTGCGGGAGCGTACACAGGATGAGACGCAGGCCAGCTCCTTTGGTCGTCGTAAGCCGGAGGATGGCGCGATTGACTGGCAGCGATCCGCGCAGGAAGTTCACAATCTGGTACGGGGCCTCGCCAGCCCCTGGCCGGGTGCGTACAGCACGGTGCAGGGGCAACGCTTTGTGGTATGGCACAGTCGTTTCAGCGTCGATCGCGCCGAGGTTAAACCGGGAACGGTGCTCAGCGTAATGCCTTTCATTATTGCCTGTGGCAGCGGACAGCTGGAAATCCTCGCGGGTCAAACCGGTGAGGGGGGACGGGTAAGCGGGAGCGAGCTGGCGCGCAGCTTAATGATCACGCCAGGCACGTTGCTGGCTGATTAGTGCGTAAACCAGATAAGCAGAAAACTAACCACACTGAACACGCTGAGTAACACAGCAGCGTATTCGCTGGCAGGACGGGTAAACATGGATTTCATAGCGAGCCTCTTGATCAGATGCGTCTATGCTCACTGATTAGGGTTAAGTTAACCTTAAGCTTATCTTCATCACCTTTCTGCTAACATGCGCAGGGCCGCTGACCAGAGATCGGCGGCCAATGCTGGCGAATGCTTACTGTTAGGGATGGATTACTATGGCCACCGATTTTCCCTTGCTTGATGTGCAAGGGGTTACGTTTTCTCAGGACGGTTGCGAGTTACTGGCGCCTGTATCATTGCAACTCAACCCCGGCGACTTTTTGCTGCTGACCGGTCCGTCGGGCAGTGGAAAAAGCACGTTGCTGAAAATCATCGCCTCGTTACTGGCCCCCAGCGGCGGGCAGATTCGATGGCAAAACCAGGATATCACGCAGCTTCAAGCCGAAGCGTATCGGCAACAGGTGTCGTACTGCTTCCAGACCCCGGTGCTGTTTGGCAACACGGTTTATGACAATCTGGCATTGCCGTGGCAGGTGCGACTGAAGAAACCCAACCGTGATGCTTTCATTGCTGACCTGGCAAAAGTCAATTTGCCCGCTGACACGCTGGATAAAAAAATCGATCAACTTTCCGGTGGTGAAAAGCAGCGAGTGGGCTTGCTGCGCAATTTGCAGTTTCTGCCGGATGTATTGTTGTTGGATGAAGTCACCAGCGCACTCGATGAAGACAATAAGGCGCTGATTCATCGCCTGATCAGCGAGATGGTCACTGACAAGGGAGTCGCGGTGATCTGGATTAGTCATGACGCGGAGGAAATCCGCCAGGCTTCACGCGTGCTGAAGCTGCACGCCCCAGAGAGGAACGACCATGAGCCAGCATAATATTACCAACTCGTCGCTGGTTATGGCGCTGGTTCTGGTGCTGATCGCGCTGCTGATTAGCCAGAAAGAGAAGTTGGGCCTGAGTAAAGACATCATCTGGAGTGTGTGCCGCGCCATTGTGCAGCTCGTCATCGTCGGTTATGTATTGAAATCGATTTTTGACGTCAATAATGACTGGCTGACGGTGTTGATGGTGCTGTTTATCTGCGTTAATGCTGCCGCGAACGCCCGCAAACGCAGCCGCAATATCGATCATGCTTTTGTGATTTCGTTTATCGCCATTACCAGCGGCACGGCGCTGACATTAGTGATTCTGGTGCTGAGTGGGGCGATCGAATTTATGCCCATGCAGGTGATCCCGATTTCCGGGATGATTGCTGGCAATGCCATGGTGGCGGTGGGCTTATGCTACAGCAACCTGAACCAGCGCTTTGCCGACAACCGGCAAAAAATTCTGGAGATGTTGAGCTTGGGCGCTTCGGTGAAATTGGCCTCGGCATCACTGATTCGCGATAGCATCCGTGCCGCGATGATCCCGACGGTGGATGCGGCAAAAACCGTGGGGCTGGTGAGCTTGCCCGGGATGATGTCGGGTTTAATCTTCGCCGGTATCGATCCGGTGAAAGCCATCAAGTACCAAATTATGGTGACCTTTATGCTGATCGGTACCGCCAGCCTCTCCACCATCATTGCGGTGTATCTGGCCTATCGGCGCTTTTACAATGATCGGGTGCAACTGAGGTTCTGATCCTGTCCATGTGTAGCGGTGCGATACATCACGCCGCTACACGAGGGAAGCTGAGCTTATGCGGTATAGATGGCATCGTTGTAACAGCGGTAAACCAGCGCGGGTGGCAGGTTGCAGAGCACCCTGGCGCGCGTCCAGCGGAAGTAGCGCGATAACAAAGGTTCAGACAGTGACGTGTACTGGAACTGAATAAAAACGCCGCCGGGATTCAGCGCCGCAGCGGCACGTTCTAGCACGCCATGACGCACCGATTCCGGCAGCGACAGCAAGGGCAGACCAGAAAAAATCGCGTCATAGCCGGGTTCAATTTTTTCCGCCGAGTCAGCAAGGACCGTCAGGCGATGATCATCCAACGCTGCCAATTTTCTCACCAGACGTGGGTTGGTTTCCCAGGCAGTTAGTGAGGCGTGATCCATCATCCGTGTGAGCAAGTAGCGGGTCAACACCCCGTCTCCGGCACCGAGTTCAGCAATCCTGCTGACATGTTGCCAGTCAACCGCATCCGACATGACCCGACACAGATGGTGTGAGGACGGCGCGATGGTGCCTGTCGCCCGGGGATGGTGAATAAATTCCTGCAAATAACGGGTCTTATCTTTAATTAGCGCCACAAAGGGATACGTCATCATTATCTGCTCCTGTTAAATAACAGCAGCAGTAAGCCATGAAGTTCTTAAAGAAATCTTAAAACGTACCGGTGCTAACAAAAGATCATACTTTTACCCATCAGCTAAAAAATCCCCGTTCATACGAACGGGGACGCGGTTACTTTTCAGCGCCTCCTAACCAGGGTTTCGCGCCAGAGGACGCGCGGGCCTTGCTGACATCATCTGCCGATACCGGTGAGGCGGCGTTGCCCCAGCTGTTGCGGATATAGGTCATCACGTCGGCGATATTGCTGTCCGACAATTTCCAGTCAAAAGCAGGCATACCTGCCGCCGTGGGATTGGCATGGGTAAACGGCCCCTGGCTGCCATTCAGCACCACATTAAGCAGGCTCGACGGGTCCGCGGAATTGACCTGGGCGTTACCGGCTAAGCGGGGGATCATCTGACGAATACCCGAACCGTCGGAGACGTGGCAGGCACCGCATTGCGATTCAAAGACCTTTTTACCTGTCAGCATCGCGGTAGCGCTGCTGGCTACTGGCGCAGGTTTATGGCTGTCAGAGGCCGGTAAGGATTGCAGGTAGCTGGCAATCGCATGCAGGTCGGCATCATTCATATATTGCGTCGAGTTCTCAATCGCTTCGGTCATTGGCCCGGAAGAGGCGGTTTCACGATTCGTACCTGAGCGCAGATAGCTGACGATATCCTCTTTGTTCCAGTTGCCCAGCCCGGAATGGGGGTTGGGGGTCAGGTCCGGAGCATACCAGCCCTGCAATGCGCCGCCTTGCAGGTACGCCGCGCTATCGCCACCCAGCAGATTTTTGGCCGTATGACAGGAGGCACAGTGGCCTGGCCCATCAACCAGATACGCACCGCGATTGATCTCCGCGCTGTGCTGGGCAGATGGCTGGAACACCTGATCGTGGAAGAACAGCAGGTTCCAGCCTGCCAACGTCCAGCGCTGGTTAAACGGGAAGGGCAGTTGGTTTTCTACCACCTTGTTGTTCACCGCCGGAATGGTGCGAATATAGGCCCAAAGATCGGTCAGATCCTGATCGGTCAGCTTTGCATAGGCGTTGTAGGGCATCGCCGCATACAGGTAACCGTGTGAACCAACCCCGTGGCGTACCGCACGATCAAACTGCTCTTGGGTCCAGCCGCCAATCCCGGTCTCTTTGTCGGAGGTGATATTTGACGACAGGATCGCGCCAAATGGGGTATTCAACTGATAGCCACCGGCAAAGGGTTGCCCCCCCTCTTTGGTATGGCAGGCGGTACAGTCGGATAACCGCGCGACATATTCACCCCGCTTGATTTGTGCCTGTAGCGCGCTACCGGATTCGGGTTGCATCGATTGCGGATAGCTTTTATGCAGCCCGTACTCCACCAGCGCGCCATAGCCCAGCGCACCCGCGACCACCACTGCGCCGACCGCCAGTGCTACGCGTTTTACTGTTTTAGCCATCATGTTCTCCTTAACGTACCAGTGAACCTGGATTTTTCAGGTAGTCATTGACGATGGCGTGCGCTGTCCACAACGTCAGCGCGCTGAGCGTGATCGTCGGGTTATAGCCGCCATTGTTGGGGTACGAGGAGGCACCCAGCACAAACAGGTTGTGCGCATCCCAGTGCTGTTGATAACGGTTCAGTACTGAGGTTGCCGGATCGTTGCCCATTACCGCACCGCCGATGGTGTGCGAACTGTCATAGGCGCGGAACGGCGAGTTGTGTTTGTCCGGGAAGGCTTCGGTTTCCCACGAACTGGCACCCGAAACACGACAGATATCGTCGATACGATCGCGGATAAAGCGGGCCATCAGACGGTCGTTCTGGTTGTAGTCAAACGTCAGACGCAGCAGCGGCTGGCCGTTGGCGTCGGTGTAGTTCGGGTCCAGTGACAGGTAAGAGTCGCGATGTGAGTACGACGTACCCTGGCCCTGGATTTTGGCGTAGTTCTGGTAACTTTTCTGGAACGTCTTCTTCCACGCCGAACCCCACATTTTGCTGCCTGGCGGCAGGCGATCGGTCATGCTGAGCGGCGTTCCCTGGTCCGACAGCGCCTGAATACCGGCACCGCCAAGGAAACCCAGTCCGCTGTGATCAAAGTTGTCGCCGTTAAAGTCATCAATCTGCGTCGACAGCGCACCGGTCGAAATGAACGGGTTCATCTGTTCATTTTCGTAGTAGAGATAACCCATCGACATGGTTTGATAGTTGTAGGCGCGGCCCAGCGTGCCTTCACCTGTCGCGTGGTCGTAGGCTTTACCGATTTTCGACAGCAGCAGCAGGCGCACGTTATCCAGTTGGTAAGCCGACAGGCAGACGATATCAGCCGGCTGAAAACCGGTGTTGCCGTCCGAGTCGCGGAAAGTCACGCCGGTGACGGTTTTGCCGTCGGCGGCTTTGTCGATATACAGCGCGGTGCATTCGGTCAACAGCGTGAAGTTGGTGCGATCCATCAACGCCGGGACGACACAGATATTGGGGGATGATTTTGACCAGTTGCCGCAACCGTAAAAACCACAGTAGCCGCAATAGGTACAAGGGGCGAGATTGATACCCAGTGGGTTGGTGTAAGCTGCGCCAATGGTACCCGCCGGGATCGGGAAGGGGTGGTAACCCATCTTCTCGGTGATTTGATGAAACTTATCGTTCCAGTGCGAGCGGATCAGCGGCGGGGTGGGGTATTCAGCGGATCGGCTGCCCTCAAACGGGTTACCGCCTGGCTGTTTTTCACCGTTGATCACCCCGGCTTTACCGGAGATACCGGCAATTTTTTCGATGCGATCATAGAACGGCTCCAGCTCGGCATAGCTGATGCCCCAATCCTGCACGATCAAACCATCGGCCAGCTTCATGTTGTGATAGCGGTCGCGCAGGCGAGTCGCCATCTCAAAATCGGAAGGGTTGAAACGCCAGGCATTGGCTGCCCAGTGCTTACCGGCTCCGCCGACGCTGAAACCCATCTGGAAGGCGTTCCAGTCACGCGCGGGTAACGCCTTCTGGCTGCTGTCGTTGCGGAAGGTCAGGGTTTCCACACTCGGCGGTTTGAGGATTTCGCGGCGCACGCCATAGCGCAATTCGTCAGCGGCAATCGCCGGTGAAAAGTTACTTTGTGTTTGCTCCCATGGGCCACGCTCAATCGCCACCACATTTAATCCGGCACGGGTCAGTTCCTCAGCCATAAGCGAACCGGCCCAGCCGAGGCCAATAATAACGGCATCAGCCTTAGGTCTGGTGTAATTCATTTTTTGCCTTTTTTATGCTTTCAGGAGGTCAATAATGCTGATGGGTTCAATATTTAATTTTTGCCCCTTGAGCTGCGCATAATCACGATAATCGTAACGTGCACCCGGGAAGCCAATCATTTTCCAGCCAACCATGTTACGGTTGCCACCATAGATCGGGTCAGCGAGAAAACCTTCCTGAACATTGGCTAAAAACTGATTAAATAAATCCCTGGCGGCGATGGAGGGATAATTAAATTGGTCGGCTTCCATCTTTTCCAGATAACTGTCCTGCGCATGTTCATCCAGATCGGTAAACAATTTGCCGAACAGTTTTTGGCAATGGCTATCGATGTCAGCCAGACCGGTGCGATAGATCTCTGCTGGCGTGAGCGGAGACTGATTACCCTGCGCGGCGCTGCCCTTTTCGAATGGCCCTGCGCTGTAACGCCAACTGCCTTTGCCGTATGGACCGGCCAGTTGGTTATCAAGGAACACCACGCAACCGGCCTGCGATGCGCTGATACTCAGTTCATCTGCTGGAATTAACCGATCGAAAATCGCGCTGACCAGCTCAGATTCGCGCTGGGTCAGGAATAATCTTTTGCTGGGGTCTGCGGGCGTGGGCGGCGGGGTTTCTTTCGCGCGCCATAATTTGCCACCTTTTAATACATTATCTGCTGCGCCTGCGGGTTTAAATACCGACGCAGCCGTCCCTGTTGCAGCCAGAACTAATCCTGCTTTAATAAAATGCCGACGTTCCATACGATGCTCCATAGAATAAGAGTCACCGACTACATGAAAACACGCTCACTGAAAATAATTCAGCCGAGTTTATCGAATAGACAGTGTTATTTATAGGTTTTGATGTGATGCGAATATGACGAGACTGGGATTAATAATTCTCCTTAAATAAAGGTCGTCATTGATTTAATGACGACCGGATCGCTTACGCGGGTTTTATATGTGACTGGCGCAGACGCAATTCACCGTATTTCCAGTCACCCTCTTCATGGGTCTCATTATCCAGCAGCCGACTGATGGCTTCGGCAATTTGTCGATCGGCGCGTTGGTCCCAGCTGGTTAACTGCCAGGTTGAAGCATGCGCCTCATCGATATCATCGAAGCCAACCACCCCGATATGGAGCTGCGGGTCAAAATCCCGCATCGCCTCAATCGCGCCAAACGCGAGCACATCGTTTTCACAGAACAGGGCGTCGATGCGCGCACTGGGCGGAGTGCTGCGCAGATAATCCCGCATCGTGCGATACGCCAGATCGCGATCATAGCTGCCCGCGATCAGCAGCGTGTCGAGTGACTGTCCGGCACGGTCAAGGCTGGTGGCATAACCTTCCATGCGCAGCAAATGGCTGGATGCGGTGTCCGGGCCTTTCATATAGCCATAGCGCTGATAGCCCTGATCAAGCAGCAACTGCCCCAGCGTCTGTCCGGCCGCGAAGCCATCGACGTTGACCACCTCGACATCGGCGGTATCGGTGTTACGGAACACATGCACCGCACGGATGTGATGCAGCGATTTGGCGATCACCAGCAACTCGTCACTGACGATGGTGGCAAGATAGATGATGCCATCCACCTGCAACTGCCCGGCCATCTGTAATACCGACTGATAGTTCTCCGCCGATTCAATATTCAGCAGCAGTGACATATACCCACGTTCATTAAGCTGCTGGGTCGCTTCTTTCAGCATCCGCAGGGTATGCGGATTACTGAACTCGTCGGCCACGATACCAATAATATTGGTTTTGCTTTGTTTCAGACCACGCGCCAGCAGATTCGGCCTGAATCCAAGGGTATTTGCTGCTGCCATCACTTTCTCGCGTGCCTCGGGGGAGATGGATGCCCCGGTTTTAAAGGCTCGCAACACCGTCCATTTGGAGACATCGGCCAGGCGGGCAACGTCATCCGCCGTGGCTTTCTGTGGTTTTTTGTCGTCGTTATTTTTTTTCATGGGGCACATTACGCAGGGTTCAGAAGCATCGAACCTCACAGCATAAAGCAGCCACGGATTATCCCCAAATCGTAATCGGATTGTTGCTGGCTGAAATCATTCCCACATCAACGTTACTGATAACAAGATGTTGCGATTATGTTTTTCTTTGCCAACGTTGGCAAGAAGCGCAGAACTTTGAAGTCCATCACGTCTTTGTGGTTAAGCTATGAGAATCAACTTGTTAGGGTGATTTTTTTCCGACAGGAAAGCAGGTTCAGGCGAATTGTTAAAATTTGTAAGCGCCAGCGTTAACACGCGTGTCAACTCGGGTGCGACCCGGATGGCAACGCAATGGCGTGCGATGATCGAAACTATCGACAAAACCGTCACCCCCCATCTACTCTGTCTCATCCACCTAACCAACAGGGAATAACCCGCCAATATGGTGATTAACTGGGAAAATTTACGCCGGGCAGCACAACGTGCATTGCCGGGATTTGCCTTTGATTATGTTGATGGTGGTGCCGATGATGAGCTGACGCTGCGCCACAATCGTGAGGTCTTCGCCCGTTGGATGTTTAAACCACCGGTGTTGCAGGATGCCAGCCAACGTAGCCTGCAAACGTCGCTCGCCAATGACCTACTGGCGGCACCGTTACTGGTGGCACCGACAGGCTACAACGGCATGTTGCGTTATCAGGCCGATCTGATGCTGGCTCGTGCCGCAGCACAACAGGGCATCGGGTATATTCAAAGCACGGTTTCCACCGCGTCGCTGGAAGAGAGTGCGGCGGTGAGTCAGGGGCCACGCTGGTTTCAGTTGTACGTACTGAAAGATCGTCAGGTCACTGCCAGCCTGATTGAACGCGCGCAGGCAGCAGGATGTTCCGCGCTGGTGGTATCGGTGGATGCGGTGCATTTCGGCAACCGCGAACGTGATAAATCACACTATCGGCGACCGCTGAAACTTTCAGTAAAAGCCCTGGCCGATGTCGCCAGCCATCCAGGCTGGGTATGGCGCACGCTGCGTCCTGCCGGGATGCCGGGCTTTGGTAACCTCAAACCCTATTTACCGCCGGAATATCAGCAAGGGCTGAACGCCGCCACCTATTTCGCTCAGCAGATGGATCCCACCCTCAACTGGGAAACGCTGCGCTGGTTGCGTGAATTATGGTCGGGGCCGTTGTATATCAAAGGCATTATGACCGAACAGGATGCGCTGATTGCCCGCCAACTGGGCTTCGACGGTATCGTGTTGTCCAATCACGGTGGACGTCAACTGGATGGCACATTCAGCCCAATGCAAGTGCTGCCAGCGATTCGCGCCGCGGTAGGGCCAGATTTCTCGCTGCTGATCGACAGCGGTTTCCGCCGTGGCACCGATGTGGTGAAAGCGCTGGCGCTCGGTGCCAATGCGGTGTTGCTCGGACGGCCATTGCTGTACGCAGTGGCGGCGGGAGGGGAAGCCTTGGTCAACGCGACGTTGCAGGGGATGATCGCCGAAATCGATCGTACCCTGGCGCAACTGGGATGCCGAGCGATCAGCGATCTGCATCCCGGCCTGGTGCATGAGGTGAAGGGGACAGGCCAGCCCTAACCTCGCGCAGGCACGCTGTCCCGTGCGACAGGCGCATCGCGATGTTCAATCGGTTTCCGTACCAGCAACCAGTAGCACAAGCCAGTCAGGGCGGCGATGACGCCGCCACTGATAAAGGCCAGCGCGTAAGAACCGGTGACATCGGCAATATAACCAGTGACCAGCGGTGACAGCGCCCCGGCAAAGAAGCCGCCGAAGTTCTGGATGCCGCATACGGAACCGACAATATCATTGCTGGCGACATCACCGGGAATGGCCCAACAGGTGCAGGAAACGGTCGAAAGGAAGAACATCGCCACTGTCATCATGCTCAGTGCGCCAATCAGCGAATCACAAAACGGCACGGCGATGGTGGTCGCACCGCTGATCAGGGCCGCCACCATAATCACCACTTTTTTCGCTTGCAGCGGTTCTGCCACCTGGCGTTGATCGATCAACCATTTGACCGCATAGCCGCCGAGTGCTGCGCCGACGATGCCCGCGAGATAAGGAATGCTGGCGTAGACCCCCATGCTGCTCAACGACAGATGTTGGGTTTTCATCAGATACAGCGGCAGAAAGGTGACAAAAATGTTGAACAGCCAGATGTAGCAGAACCAGCCGAGCATCATGCCCCACATGGATTGATAGCGAAACAGCTCGCGCCACTTGACCCGTTTACCGCTGGGTATAGCGGAAATGCTGCCACCGCCACCGGCGAGAATGTATTGCTTCTCTGCCTCACCCAGACCTTGGTGTTGTTCCGGATGGCGATAGATGCAGAAGAAAATCAGGCCGAAAATCACCCCGAGGCTACCTGCCAGATAAAACAACGCCCCCCAGCCAAAATGCACGCTCATCAACACCAGCAACGGCGGAGCGAATGCCAGCCCCCAGCGTGACGAAGCATCCCAGATGGAGCTGGCCAGCGCCCGCTCTTTACGCGGAAACCAAATCGAGGTGATTTTGGCAGAGGTCGGCCAGCCGGGGGCTTCGGTCATGCCCAATAAGGCGCGGGCGCACAGCAGAGCGGGCAGGGTGCTGCACAGCCCGGTGATCATCGTCGACACGCCCCACAAAGACGCGGCAGAAGCGTAAACCTTCCGTGGGCCAAAACGATCCGCCAGCCAACCCGCCGGGAACTGGCTAAAGGCAAAAAACAGCGAAAAAACCGATCCCATCAGGCCGATATCGGTATTGGTGAGATGCAGGTCACTCATCATTGAGGGCGCTGCCACGGCCAGACTGGCACGATCGAGATAGTTGATAAAACCGCCTATAAGTAACACGAATGCAACAAACCAACGTTGCTTACCCACAACCTGATGCGATGGCATAGTGATATCCTGAAATGTGATTAACTGACATGTCAGAATAATAGGCATGATCAGATAAAAATCAGCAACAGGTCGCTTGCATTGTTTAGATATCGATCACAAATGCCGGATTTGTCGCAGTGGTTCACGTGTGGGTTGGTCGGCTATCTTGAATTTGATTTTTAATTATAACATGTCAGATTTCGTGATATTGACCACATTTAAGGCGCTGAGTAGTTGTCAGATCAGGGGTGTCTGGACTACATCAAGGTTACTCAATTGTTAATTACTGATGAGGTCCACGATGAGCCAGCATCACAACCCACCCGATGCAGAAACCCTGCGTCGGATGCCGTATCAGTTCAGTCAGCCCGCCGAAATGGTGCCGGACCTGGTGGTCGCCAATGCGGTGCCACTCGACGATCGGATTTGGGTACCCCAGGCGGAAAACGTGTGGTTTCGCCCGCTCTGTCTCAACCGTTCTGCTGGTTACTGGATGAATTTATTGAAAGTGCGCAAGTCCGGTGTATTGAGCCGTCATCGCCATCCGGCACCGGTTCATGCCTTTGTACTGAAAGGTCGCTGGCGCTATCTCGAACATGACTGGGAGGCGGTGGAAGGGGGCTATGTTTTTGAACCACCGGGTGAGACGCATACGCTGGTGGTCGACCCGGATGTCGAGGAGATGATTACCCTGTTCCAGGTGCACGGCTGTATGTATTACGTCGATCCCTGGGGCGAGCATATCGGGTTCGAAGATGTGTTTACCAAGATTGAGATGTGCCGCAAGCATTATGCCGCGGTAGGGCTGGGCAGCGATTTTGTCGACCAGTTTATTCGCTAGGCAGGGAGAAGCAGCATGATGACTTTTCATCCGGCGCTGTTCGCCGGGAAAACCGCGCTGGTCACCGGTGGCACCAGTGGCATCGGTGCGGGTATCGTCAACCAGCTTGCCCGTCTCGGTGCGCAGGTGATCGCGGCTGGCGTCGGCAGTGACCCGCATCAGTTCCCCGTCAACACACGTATCCGCGTGCAGGAACTGGATGTGCAGGACAATCAGGCGATTATGGCGCTGATCAACACCTTGCCGCAGCTCGATTTGCTGGTGAATTGTGCCGGAATCATTAGCCGGGGTGCGGAGCACGACGTGGATGTGTTTGAAAAAGTGCTGGATATTAACCTTACCGGCACGATGCGTTGCTGTCGCGCTGCCCGTGAAAAGCTGGCGCAGAGCAAGGGCTGTATCGTGAATACCGCGTCAATGCTGAGTTTCTTTGGTGGCGGTCTGGTGCCGGGATACAGCGCCAGTAAAGGAGGGATCATGCAGCTCACCAAATCGCTGGCAATTGCCTGGGCGGAGCAGGGGATTCGTGTGAATGCCGTTGCGCCGGGCTGGATCGCGACGGCGTTGACCCAGGCGTTGCAGGATGATCCCCAACGCGCCCAACCGATTTTGTCACGCACACCGCTAAAACGCTGGGGCCAGCCGGACGATGTGGCACAGGCGGTGACTTTCCTGTGCAGTCCGGCGGCATCATTTATTACCGGGATTATTTTACCGGTAGACGGCGGGTACCTCACCGCATAGCCCGCAGTCAGTGACTAGATCTGCGCCATACCGCCATCAACAAACAGTTCGGTGGCGTTGATGAAGCTGGCGTCGTCGGAGGCCAGGAACGCCACCACTTTACCAATCTCTTCTGGCTCACCGAGACGGCCCAATGGCACCTGCGCGGCCAGAGCATCAAACAGTCCCTGGCGTTGATCTTCGCTCACCAGTCCACCTAAACCCGGGGTGCGAATCGGGCCAGGGCTGACCACGTTGATGCGGATGCCGCGCTCTTTGACGTCCAGCGCCCATGAGCGGGCAAAGTTACGGACAGCGGCTTTACTGGCGCTGTAGACGCTGAAGCCAGCGGTACCCTGAATGGAGGTGGTGGAGGCGGTGAGGATCACCGACGCCTTATCACTCAGCAACGGCAGCGCTTTCTGCACGGTAAACAGCACGCCGCGCACGTTGGTGCCGAAGATACGGTCAAAATGTTCTTCGGTGATGCTGCCGAGTGGCAACATATCACCGCCACCGGCGTTGGCGAACAGGATATCCAGGCGGCCAGCCTGGCGGGCGATTTGGGCATACACCGCGTCAAGATCGCTCAGCACCGCAGCATCCGCGCGAATACCGGTCGCGGCTGCGCCAATGCTGGCGACGGCGGCATCCAGTTCCGCCTGACGGCGGCCGGTAATAAACACCTGCGCCCCACGTGCCGCCAGGGTTTGTGCTGACGCCAGACCAATACCGGTAGTTCCGCCGGTGACCAATGCAATTTTACCTTTCAGTGATGCGTTCATGTTTGTCTCTCCAGATTGATGATTTAACGTGTCGTGTCGTGCATGGATGCAATGTAACCTTGCCGCGTTTAGTGATAAATCGTGTAAAATGAAAAGAACTATTCACATACATGGATAATGAGTGAGGAAGCGATGGATCAATTGCTGGCGATCAGGGCTTTTGCCCGTGTGGTGGAAGCGGGGAATTTTACCCGCGCCGCCGATTCGCTCGATATGCCGAATGCCACGCTAAGTAAGCTGGTGCAGGAGTTGGAAGCACATCTGGGGATTCGTCTGTTGCAGCGCACCACGCGCCGCGTCACGGTGACGGCGGAAGGACGCGATTACTACGAGAAAGCGCTCCGTATCGTGCGCGATCTGGAGGACATCGATGCGTCGTTTAACGTGGTCAGCAGTCGTCTGCGCGGTCATCTGCGCATTGATGTTGGTGGCTCCACCGCTCGCGATGTGCTGATTCCGGCGCTGCCCGATTTTCTCGCGCGCTATCCCGATATCCGTATCGATCTGGGGGTGTCCGACCGCGCGGTGGATTTGATCAGCGACAACGTCGATTGCGTCATTCGCGGTGGCCCGCTGAGTGATTCATCGTTGATCGCCCGCCATATCGGCGACGCCACCATGATCACCTGTGCCACCCCGGGCTATTTGAAAGCCTTTGGTGTGCCCGCCTACCCGGATGAACTAAAAAATGGTCACCGGTTGATCAGCTACCTGTCGTCACAAAGCGGGCGTCCGTTCCCGTTCCGTTTTATGCGTGATGGCGAGAAAACCGAGATCAAGACGGAACACCGTATCGGCGTTAACGAAAGCAATGCGCATCTGGCGGCGGCATTGGCCGGGCTGGGGATTATCCAGACGTTTACCTACGCCACCGCAGAAGCGCAGCACCACGGGGCGTTAGTGGAGATCCTTCAGCCGTGGCGTCCGGCAGCCTATCCGTTTCATGTGGTTTACCCGCAAAACCGCCATGTGACGCAGCGGTTGCGGGTATTTATCGACTGGTTGATTGCGGTATTTCCGCAACGTCTTAAGGGCGTCTGAACAGCGCGAGGCTACGACCTTCCAGCTCAAAGTCCTTCTCTTTGGTGATCACCAGGCCGGGTTGATAGTTATCGCTGGTACTCAGTTCCAGTACCCAGCCCCCTTCACCAAATTGCGGGATACGGAACGGCACATTGCCTTCAAACGGATTAAACAACATCAGCACGTCATGCCAGATACCCTCAACGGTTTGCAGGTCGGGACGACCGATATACATGCCGAGCGTGGTGCCTTCTTCCCAGTGCTCTGACTGTTGCAGACCGCCGCCCGCGTTGAACCATTCAAGCACCATACCATCGCGCCAGTTCTCGCGGTGCAGCAGCGGCTGGCTGGCGCGCAGCCGGATAAGCTGGCGGGTAAATTCGCGTAGCGCATCCGCACTGGCGGGCAGGTTATCCCAGTGAACCCACGAGATTTCACTGTCCTGACAGTAGCCGTTGTTATTGCCCATCTGGCTGCGGCCAAACTCGTCACCAGCCAGCAGCATTGGCGTGCCGTGGGAAAACAGCAGGGTGGCGAGAAAATTGCGTTTCTGCCGTTCACGCACCGCATTGATTTGTGGCTCATCGGTCGGGCCTTCCGCGCCATAATTGTACGACCGGTTGTCGTTGTGACCGTCGTTGTTCTCTTCGCCGTTGGCTTCGTTGTGTTTTTCGTTGTATGACACCAGGTCATTCAGGGTGAAGCCGTCATGGGCGGTGATAAAGTTGATGCTGGCCCACGGGCGGCGGCCGCGTTGATCGTAGAGGTCGCCGGAACCCAGCAGGCGCGCGGCAAAGTCGCTGGAAACATTGTCGCCTTTCCAGTATTCACGCACCGTATCGCGATATTTGTCGTTCCACTCGGCCCAGCCGGGGGGGAATGCGCCAACCTGATAACCCCCCGGTCCAATATCCCAGGGTTCGCCAATCAGTTTCAGTTTCCCTAATACCGGGTCCTGGGTCATCGCATCAAAAAAGCCGCCGCGCGGATCGAACCCTCCGGGTTCACGCCCGAGAATGGTGCCAAGATCGAAGCGAAAACCATCGATATGCATCGATTCAGCCCAATAACGTAGCGAATCCATGATCATCTGTAACACCCGGGGATGCGACGTGTTGACGGTGTTACCGGTGCCGGTGTCATTCACGTAATAGCGATGCTGATCGGCCAGGGTACGGTAGTAGGAGTAGTTGTCGATCCCTTTAAACGACAGGGTCGGGCCCAGTTCGTTGCCTTCTGCGGTGTGGTTATACACCACATCAAGAATCACCTCGATACCGGCATCGTGCAGCGCGCGCACCATATCGCGAAATCCCTGAATACCGCGCGGGCCAAAATAGCGTGCCGCAGGGGAGAAGAAGTTCAGCGTGTTGTAACCCCAGAAATTTTTCAGCCCCTTATCCAGCAAATGTTGATCGTCGGGAAACCAGTGCACCGGTAACAACTCAACCGAGGTGACGCCGAGGCTTTTGAGGTAGTCGACCGAGGCGTGATGCGACATACCGTCATAGGTGCCGCGCAGCGCCTCAGGAATGGCGGAATTCAACTGGGTAAAGCCTTTGACGTGGGTTTCATAAATAATCGCCTGCGACCAGGGGATGATGGGGCGGTTTTGGTCGTGCCAGTCAAATTCGTTCGGATCGATGACCCGACATTTTGGCGTCCAGGCGGCGCTGTCGTGGGTATCAAACGTCAAATCCTTGTCTTCGCCGTCATGATGTAAATCGTAGGCGAAATGCGCCTCGTTCCAGGCGATATTCCCCCAGAGATCGCGCGCGTAGGGGTCCAGCAGCAGCTTGTGCGGGTTAAAACGGTGACCATTTTCCGGTTCAAACGGACCGTGCACGCGATAACCGTACAGTGCGCCGGGTTGCAGTCCGGGGATATAGCCATGCCAGACTTCATGGGTGTACTCCGGCAGATCAAACCTGGCGATTTCATGCTGTCCGCTGTCATCGTACAGGCAAAGTTCGACGCGTTCTGCGTGAGCGGAGAACAGCGCGAAGTTGACCCCATCACCATCAAAATTGGCTCCCAGCGGGTAGCTGTAACCGGCGGTAATCACAGAAGGCCTGGCGTGTGACATGGTTCCCTCTCCTTTTCATTATCCGGGTGCGCAGGGCTGCGCAACCTACGCAATCTCTGAACTGATGTTGAATAAAACCAGGTAAGGCTCCTCGCTGCTGAGCGTATCGTCCACGGCAAACTCGCCACCATTCAGCACGTCACGATAGCGGCGTGCGGCCAGCGCGGCGGGCAGGGCAATCGGTGCACGGGTGAGCGGATGCGGCAGATGGCCGTTAAAGGTCGTGAGCGGCAGGCGCGGCACCACCACAATCAACGTCGCTACGCCGTCGGTGCGCGCGAAGGCGATCACCTCGTCGTTGGTGGTCGCCAGCGGCAGATAATCTCCGGCGTGAAACAACTGCGCGTGTTGCTGGCGCAGAGGTAACAAGGTGGCGATTGCCCGTTGTTTGAGCTGCCCATTCAGCCAGCTGTAGGGTGCCGGTTCAGCCAGCATCTGTTGCAGTTGGGCAAAATCGGGTGGCTGACGGTTATCAGGATCGACCAGACTGAAGTTCAGCGCTTCGCTGCCCTGATAGATATCAGGCACGCCCGGTGCCGTCAGCTTGATCAGCGTCTGGCTCAGGCTGTTTGCCAGCCCGGCATGGATAAAGGGTTGCAGCGTGGCAGTGAAATCCTGCAAAAACGCCGTGTTGGCGGGTGACAGCAACTGACGGGCGTAGGCCAGCACCGTCTGTTCATAACGTTGGTTGTCCTCTGCCCAGTCGGTACGCAGCTTCGCTTCGCGCAGGGCTTTTTCGACAAAGGCGATAAAGCGTGCTTCCAGCGCCTGCAATGCCGCGTGGTCATCGGGTTTGAGCTGCACCGGCCACACGCCCGCCAGCGCCTGATACAGCAACCACTCCACTGCCGGTTCCGGGGCCGGACCATCACGCAGCGGCTGGACAAACGATTGATGCATGTGCCGCCAGCGCGCCACGGCAGCAGCCCAGCGTTCCGGCGCTTCACTGAGGGCGTATAAGCGGGCACGGGCATCTTCGCCGCGCTTGGTGTCGTGGGTGGAGGTGCTGGAGAGTCCGGCGGGCTGCTGTTGGCGTCGCGCCTGCATCGCGCGGTGGAACCGAGCGGGAGAGAAGTCAGATGCCAGCGGCTCAGCCCCGACCTCATTCAACGCCAGCGCCACGCTCTGACGGAAGAACAGGGTATCTTCCACTGATTTCGCCATCAATGGGCCGCTGAGTTGTTGAAAACGGGTGCGAAACAGCGCGGTGGCCTCATCCGGGGCCGTACCGCGAAACAGCCGTGTCAGAGGGGTGTCAGCACCGATTTGCGCCACAATGTTTTGCAGCAGTTGCTCATCGCTCGCCGGTAAACCCTCGGCGGTGGCATAGGTACGATACACCGGGAAGGCCAGCAGCAATTCCCGCAAATCGTTCTCCAGCGCATCATCGCTGATCAGTTGCTGCGCCAGGGCCAGCAGCCGGGTAAATTCGCCCTCGAAATTCCGATCAACCATTAAGGTTTTCGCTGCGCGTAATTCAGCTGCCATATTCAATGACTTGCCGGTCATCGCATTGTAAGCGTGGCGCAGCGCCGCAACGCCGCGGCTGGCGATCAGCGCATCGGTCAGGGCGGCGATAAACTCGTAGCCGGTGGTGCCGGATACCGGCCAGTCTGCCGCCAGCGCTTCCTTGCCCGCCAGGATTTTTTCTACCGTGATATAGCACGTCGGTCCGGCCTGCTGACGCAACCGTTCCAGATACCCTTTAGGGTCGGCCAGGCCATCGATATGATCGATGCGCAACCCCGCCACGTCTCCGCTGTGCACCAGTTCCAGAATTAACGCGTGGGTGGCGTCAAACACCTCGGGATGTTCGACCCGTACCCCCACCAGCCCGGTGATTTCGAAGAAACGGCGGTACGAGAGGTCACGCGGTGCATCGGTCCAGCTCATCAGCCGGTAAGGCTGGCGTTCGTGCAACGTGGCAATGTCGGCCTTGTCCTGCAGATTCAGCCCCTGCCAGCTATCCAGCGCCAGCGGGTAGAGATTGTCGTAATACGCCAGCGCGGGTAAGCCGGTGTGCGGATCGGCTTTGACGCTGATTTCACCCTTTGCCAGTACCTCAGCAAAAGGCGCGCCGAGGAACGGCAACGTCAACGGGCGCGACCAGTCAACATCGAAAAAATGCGCGTAGCGGCTGTGTTCGCCATGCACGATCACATCGCGCCACCACAGGTTTTCCAGCGACGCCGCCATGTGATTTGGGACGATATCGAGGATCAGCCCCATCCCGGCATGCTTCAGCGTCTGCACCAGGCGATTAAACCCCATGCGCCCACCCAGTGTGGGATCGATCTGCGTGGCATGGGTGACATCATAGCCGTGGGTGGAATCGGTGGTCGCGGTGAAGATCGGTGAGGCATACAAATGGCTCACGCCTAATTTTTTCAGATAAGGCACCAGGCTGGCGGCACGCGCAAACGTCATGCCGTCACGAAACTGCAAGCGATAAGTGGCGGTTGGGACGGTCATGGTGTTTCCCCCTGCGTCAGACGAACCAGCACCGCATTGGGTGGCAAGATTGCGGTTTCCGCTGATGAGGCAAACAGGGTGGTGCCGGGCAACGCGGGCAGCGGCTGGGGCTGCTCGCCGACATTCAGCGCCAGCGATAAGCTGCCGCGTGGGAAATGCCAGCTGACGGCCACCAAACCTGGCGCGGTGGCGATGATGTGCCCTGCTGGCGTGTCAGGCAGCAACGGCACGATATGCTGCTGCCGCAATGTCAACAGATGCCGGGTCAACGCCAGCCACGCCTGGCCTGCATGCTGGTGGGTTTTGGCCCAGTCCAGTTTTGACATCTCGAAGGTTTGGCGCGCATTGGGGTCCGGCACGCTGTCAGCCGCATGTCCGGCATGGCCGGTAAACTCGCGGGCACGCCCCTCACGTACCGCTTTAGCCAGTTCACCGTGAAAATCGGTGAAGAACAGGAACGGCTGCGTCTCGCCATACTCCTCACCCATAAACAGCAACGGGATATGCGGGGAAAGCAGCAAAGTGGCATACAACGCCTGAGTACGATCTTGACCAGCAAGGGTAAGCAGACGGTCACCCTGAGCGCGGTTGCCTACCTGGTCATGGTTCTGAATAAAATCGACAAAAGCGACGGGCGGTTGCGCGGAGCTGTCCACGCCGCGCGGCTTGCCACTGTGGGGTGAGACTTCGCCCTGATAAGCAAAGCCCTGGGTCAGGATGCGGGCGAGCCATTTCTCCGGCTGCTCGGCAAAATCTGCGTAGTAAGCATGGGTTTCACCGGTAGCGAGCACATGTATCGCGTTATGGAAGTCATCATTCCACTCGCCGGTGAACAGCGGTGCGCTGCCATCCGGGCTGCGAGGATGCAGAAAAATAACGTTACGGCTGTCTTCGGTGGTGAGATGAATCTGCCGGTCGGTGATGGTGTGACGAATACGTTCAGCAATGTCAGGCAACACATGGCGCGTCGAGGGATCTTTGATCTGGTCGATGGCGTCAAAGCGCAGGCCATCCAAGCGGAACTCGGTCAGCCAGTAGAGCGGTGCTTCGACGATGTATTGACGTGCGGCTTCAACATCATAGGCAATGCCTGCGCCCCATGGCGTCATCCGTTCCTTGTCGAAAAAATTGGGCGACAGCCGCGGCAGATAATTACCTTCCGGGCCAAAGTGGTTGAGGACAATATCCAGCACCACTGAGATACCCAGACCGTGCGCGGCATCAACCAGCGCGCGCAGATCATCGGGAGTGCCATAGGCAGAGTGGGGAGCGTACAGCAGCACGCCGTCATAGCCCCAGCCACGGTTGCCACCAAACTGCGCCACCGGCAGCAACTCAATCATGGTGATGCCCAGTTCAGCCAACTGCGGTAACCTGGTGATGGCGGCCTGAAAGGTGCCCTGTGGCGTGAAGGTGCCGATATGCAGCTCGTAGATCACGCTCTCTTCCCAGCGGCGTCCTGTCCAGTTGCGGTGCTGCCAGTGATAGTGGTTGGGATCAATCACCAGCGAGGGGCCATTCACATCGGACCGTTGCGCGCGTGACGCGGGATCGGGCACCAGCGTGCCATCCGCCAGCAGATACTGATAAGGCGTGCCGGGTGCGACATGGTGTTCCTGCCAGGTAAACCAGCCATCGCCGCAGGCTTGCATCACATGATCATCGCCTGCCAGACGCAATGTGACGCTGCGCTGGCCCGAGGCCCAGAGACGAAAGCGGACACTGCCGTCAGGTGCATACTCAGCACCCCAACGTTTGCTAAAGGTATTGGACTCCATTTTATCGCCTCGCTGGTTCCAGAAGTGAGCAGTCAACGACATCGCACAGTTTCTAATACGGTAATGCGAGCTATAAATTCCGGGGTGGTCAGGGATTAGCCTGTGAAAAACAAGCATAGACTACGGTGCAGGAAATTTTGGCGCAGGTGGGGTGAGGTCGCCATTGCTGGCGACCGGGCATCACGGATGGGGCTGAAGGAAATAGGTGCCGCTGAACGGAATTGGCAGATAGTCGTGGAAGATTTGCTTCAGCGTTTGCTCAGGTTCGACATCGTGAAACAGTTCCGGGTACAGCGTCTTCGCCATAAACTCGGTGGCGGCGATATGCCACGGACTCAGGTAGAAGTTCATCCAAATCACCGCCGCATGGCCGTTATGCAAGGCTTTCAGTTCGCGCAGACCGTTCTGTTTCGCTGTCATGGCGTTGAAGCTGCTTTGCACTGCCTCGGGCGCAATCGCCGGGCCTAACTTCAGCGCGCTTTGCGCGTCGTTATCCCCCGCACCGGTCGCGATATAATATTGCGGTTGCGTGGCGATCACCGTCTCTTCACTCAGACGACCAAACACCCCCTGCACGGTTTTACTGGCGATATTGTCGCCCCCGGCGGCATTCAGTAGCTCACCGAGGCTGCCTTTCACGGCGGTGACGCAGCATTCGTTGCGCCGTCCGAGATGCAGTTGCAGCAGCACCGTTGGTTTTGGCCCCTGATAGCTTGCCAGACGCTGCTCAATCACCTGTAAATGCGCGCGGTAGAATGCATTGAAGGCGTTGGCTCGCGCCTGCTGGTTCAGCACCTCACCGAAGATCTCTACACTGCGCGTGGTGTTCTGCAACAAATGCACGCGCAGGTCGATTTTCACTACCGGAATGTGCGCCGCTTTCAGCATCGCCGCCAGTCGTAAATCGGCATCGTCATAGCGTGCCAGACTGGGCAGGATCACCACATCCGGTTTTAACGCCAGCACCTGCTCCGGGTTAATATCATTGATGCCACCGGCACCCAGCGTCGGGATCTTCAGCATCTGCGGAAACTGCTGCGCAAAAATGTTCCAGGTCTGGCTGTCATACTTCTTCAGATCCTGCGGCCAACCCACGATATGCTGGAACGGGTTGTCCGGTGCCAGCATCGCCAGCGTATACAGCATACGGCTCTCGCCCAGCACGATGCGCTGCGGGTGATCGGGCAGGGTGACCTGATTACCATCGATATCGGTAATGGTTTTTGCCAGCGCGCTACTGCTCAGTAGCAGCAAAAACAGGGCCATTACTCCACGTAATGGCCTGGTGATTAACATCTTAGAATTCAACGCTCGCCTCTAACATAACGTTACCGGTTTCACCTGCATGCAAACGTAAGTGACTGCCGCCTCAATGTAACTGAGAATCATTCAAACATGAAGAAATGTAGTAGTAAATGTAAAAAACACGGGGTTTGCTACAGCAGCAATATCCCCAAGTTTCGCCTTGTTATTTTTAATGTAATTCATTGAATAACATAAGTTGTCATGCGTAAATCTCATGGTTTTTTAGCTGATTTACCTGTAGTTTTAGTTGATGAAAGGCGTTCTTATCACTACAGCGTAGGGTGGTTGCATGCGCACCAGGTAGCAACAATCTTATGTAAAACAAACAGATCGGACATAAAATGGCGTCAGTAAATAAAATAAAAAATCGAGTCGATGTGCTGGGTGAACGCTATCGGGCACGCGCTGCTACGCTCTCACCGCAACTGCAAACCGTGGTGCGTTATATCCATGAACATCGTGAGTCTGTGGTGGAAGCCACAGCCATGGAGATTGCGGCGGCCACGAACAGCTCGGATGCCACGGTGGTGCGCGCGGTGCAGGCATTAGGTTTTGCCGGATTACGTGATTTAAAAAAAACGCTGGAAGCGTGGTTTGGTCCGGTAATGAATTCTGAAGAAAAAATGGTGACGACCGTCAGCGAACTGTCCTGCGATGTGAATTCCGGCATCGATTTTGTATTAGGCGGGCATAAACGTGCCTGCGATGCATTATCCGAACCGCATAATCGCCAGGCGATTGCCGCTGCCGTTGCGTTATTAATTGAAGCGCGTCAGGTGGGCTTATTTGGCCTTAATGCCTCGGGTGTGCTGGCGGATTACAGCCGTCGCTTATTTGTGCGTATCGGTATTCCGGCCATTGCGTTAAATCGCTCCGGTATTGCGTTGGCCGAACAACTTATCGCCTTACAGCGCGGTGATGTGTTGATCATGATGGCGCAAAAATCGGCACACCGGGAAGGGAGCGCCACCGTTAAGGAAGCAAAACGTCTGGGCATTCCGATTATTTTGCTGACCAATGCCCCGGATTCATTTTTCGCCAAAGAAGCTGATGTGGTGATCAATGTTCCACGTGGCGGCGAAGATGGCCGCATACCGCTGCATGGTACGGTGCTGGTCTGTCTGGAAATGCTGATGTTGTCGGTGGCGTCGGCCAATGCGACGCGCACCGTCAAAACCATCAAGCGGATTCAGGATCTGAATCGCAGCATGAAACCGGCCAGTAAAAAGTAGCCGGGTTATTTTGCGCTGGCGGTCACCGGCACTGGCCGGTCAGCGCTCACCACCAGCCACACCGCGCAGACAATCAGCAATGCCCCAGCGGTAAATCCCTGATTTAACTCCTCACCCAGTGCCAGCCACCCCCAGAAAATGCCGAAAGGCGGGATCAGAAAGGTAACGGTCAGGGTACGCAGTGGGCCGATATCCGCCAGCAGTCGGAAATACAGAATGTAAGCCAGCGCGGTACAGATAAAACCTACCGCCAGAATGCAGGCCCAGACTTCCGGGATCTGCCACTGGCTGGCTGCCGTTTGCGGGGCGGTGACGGCAAAGAACGGCAGCAGAAAGCAGGAGGCCCCCAACTGGCTGCCAAACGCCACTTTAGTGGCATCCAAACCGCCACGTGTGCCGATCCAGCGTTTGGCGAGGAAACCGGCCATACCATAGCAGGTGGTCGCCACCAGGCAAGCGAGAATACCGAACACCAGCGCCTGAGTCAGGTGCGCTTCGCCGGTGGTGCTGATCAGCAGGATGCCGCCGAAACCCGCCACCATCCCCAGCACTTTCTTGAAGGTCAGTTTCTCGGCAAAGAAGGCCGCGCCCATAATAACGCCCATCAGCGGTGCGGTGGCGTTGAGGATGGCGGAATAACCGGCAGGCAACACGCGCGCAGCGAGGCAATACATCAGAAATGGCAAGCCGGAGTTGATCACCCCGAGCAGCATCGCCCAGCGGAGTTTGCCGTCAAAACGCAGTGGCATTCTCAGCACCGCCATAATCACCAGCAGGCCGATGCTGCCGCACACCACCCGCAGAAACGCGGTGTTGACGGCACCCAATGCCGGGACGGCAATGCGCATAAACAAAAAACTGGCTCCCCAGATGGCTGCCAGCAGCAGCAGGCGTAACGTATCCGTTGTTCGCATAAGGTTTTCTTCGATCAATGATGGGCGAGGCGAGCACTGTAAATATAAACAGGGCGGCTGGCAAGGTGAATACAGCGTATCGATGGTGGCGATGGATCGCACTTTCCCTCGTGACAAAACTGTGGCACCATTTAGGAATCAATCGTTTCCTAAATGGTGGGAAAATGTCTGCGCAGCCTCGTGAACGTGGTCGTCCTCGTCAGTTTGATACGGATGCCGCGCTGGATCGCGCCATGTTGGTATTCCGCGAGAAAGGCTATCACAGCGCATCGATCAGCGATCTCAGTGCGGCCATGCAACTTACCGCTGGCAGTATCTACAAAGCGTTTAACGACAAACGTGGCTTGTTTTTGCAGGTGTTTGCCCGCTATACCTCGCTGCGTAATCAGGCACTGCGTCAGCGGCTGGCACAACAGCCGACTGGCCGTGCGCGTATTGCTGAAGTGCTGCGTTTTTATCTCGAATCTGCCAGCGATATTGAAGGGCGGCGCGGTTGCCTGGTGGTGGGGAGCGCTGTCGAACTCCAGGTACTGGATGCTGAGCTGGCTGAACTGGTGCGCGCTGCGCTTCAGCGTAACCAGCAGTCGCTGCTGCAATTGCTGGAACAGGGGCAACAGGACGGTTCGGTTAACCCGCAACACGACGTGGAGGCACTGGGCGGGGTGTTGCTCTGTCTGGTGCTGGGGATGCGGGTGGCGGGCAAAATGCAGGACTTACCGGCGCACGATCGATTGATCACCAGTGCGCTAATGTTGCTGGATTAAAATTTTTTGCCAAATAAGGAAATGTTCATTTCCTAAATAACTGGAGGTTTGAATGTCTGATACGGTAAACGCCCACCCCTGGTCACAACCGGTAGAGAATTTGCCTGGTTTTGCGCATCACTACGCCACGGTGGATGGGGTTCGCTTGCATTATGTCAGCGGCGGTCATCCGCAGGGCGACGTTTTGTTGCTGCTGGCAGGCTTCCCGCAAAGCTGGTACGCCTGGCATCAGGTGATGGCGCAATTAGCCGACCGCTATTTTATCATCGCCCCGGATTTACCCGGCCAGGGTGATTCTGACAAACCGCAAGCCGGTTACGATACCGAGGCGCTGGCGGAGAAGGTGCATCGCCTGATGCAACAGCTTGGGCACCCGCGCTATTACCTCGCCGCGCATGATGTCGGAGCCTGGGTTGCCTGGCCGCATGCCATGCGTTACAGCCAGCAGGTGATCAAGCTGGCGCTGCTGGATGCAGGTATTCCGGGCATCACCTTGCCTGAAGCGCTGCCAGCCACGCCAGATAAGGCCTGGAAAACCTGGCATTTTGCCTTCCATTTATTGCCGGATTTGCCGGAAGCCCTGATCAGCGGGCGTGAGGAGATCTACCTGGAATGGTTTTTACGGCGTAAAACCGCCAGTCCCATGGTGTTCAGCGACGCGGATATGGCGGAATATGTGCGCCTGTTGCGCCAGAATGGCGCGTTGCGCGCCGGGCTGGCCCCGTATCGGGTGGTGACACAGTCGGCGGCACAGAACCGGGCGCTGCGCGAGCAGGGCAAACTGACGTTGCCGTTACTGGCAATCAGCGCCGATCAGGGTTCCATTCCAGATATGGCGACGCCGCTGCGCCAGTTTGCTGATGACGTCACCGGGATCACCCTCGCCCATAGCGGCCATTTCATCCCGGATGAACAACCGCTGGCGCTGGCTGCGGCCCTGGCGCGCTTTTTCCGTTAAGCCCGCAGGCTGGCGACGTCAACGCGTGTGCCGCTGGCAGAAGATCGCACCATGGCTTCAATGATTTGCTGATTTTCCAGGCCGAAGCGGAAATCCGGGAAGCATCCGGTACTGCCGCTCAGGCCTTTGATCAGGTCATAGATTTCAATCACTTTGACGTCGAAGTAGCCGAGGCCGCCACCCGCGAAATCAAAACCAAAGAACCCCCCAAACTGCTCGACCTGCGAACCGGCGTAGATCGTTTTGAAGCCGCGATCGTGTTTTTCATCACGATAACGGGCGATTTTCAACTCGTTAAAGCGTTCACCGTCCATGATGATGGTGCCTTCGGTGCCTGACACTTCCCAGGCAATGCCAAACACTTTGCCTGCGGCAATACGTGAGGCTTCAATCACCCCTCCGGCGTGGTTTTCGAAGGTGATCAGCGACTGGAACTGGTCGTCATTTTCCACTTTCAGCCGCGCCGCATCCTGGCTGGCCTGCGCACCATAACCGGAACCGGCCCCTGCCGCCGGGCGCGTATCGATAAACAGTTGTTCCTGGCCGATAACGCTTTTGATCGGCCCCATCAGGTATTGCGCCACGCTGACCACGTGGGAACCGAGGTCGCCGAGCGAGCCGGAACCGGCCTGTTCACGCGAGCAACGCCAGCTCCACGGCAGATTGGGATCGTTGAAAAATCCCTGATCAAACCAGCCACGAAAACGGGTGGGAGTGCCAATATCGCCACGCTCGATCATTTGTTTCGCCAGTTGCGCCGCCGGGGTTTTGATATTGTTAAACGCCACCATGGTTTTGACACCCGCGCGTTCAGCTTCCTGGGTCAGGGTTTGCGCTTGCTGCAAGGAAACCGTCAGTGGTTTTTCACAGTAGACATGTTTGCCAGCACGAATTGCCGCCAGCGCCATATCGTAATGCATGTTGTTCGGTGTGGTGATATCGACAATGTCGATCTCCGGATGCTGGATCATCGCCTGCCAGTCAGCCGTACTGTGCTGGAAGCCAAAACGGCGGGCGGCTTCTTGCGCCAGCGCTGGCGTGGCATCGGCCAGGGTGTGCAGCACCGGTTGCAGTGGCAGGTCGCGATACAGCAGACCTGCGCGACGCCAGGCATCGGCGTGTGCCTGGCCCATAAAGCCTGAACCAATCAAACCTACATTGAGTTTATTTCCAGCCATGTTCAGATTCCTTTATTGGGCAGCAGGGAGAATATGTTGTGATACATAACGTTGTGCACGGGTCACGGTGGGAAGTGGCGGCGCTTTAGCCGGGTCTTGTTCCGCTTCCACCACCATCCAGCCCTGATAGCCGCTGCGGGCGATAAAGTCCGCCAGCGGCTGATAATCAATGCCGCCATCGCCCGGCACAGTGAACATGCCCGCCAGCACCGCCTCGTTGAAGCTCATCCCTTGCTGCCGCACCTGCTGGAGCAGGTCCAGCCGGACATCTTTCAGGTGGATGTGGCAAATCCGCGCGGCAAATTCGTCAATCAGTTGGGTGTAAGCAAAACCGGCAGCGGTAGCGTGACCGGTATCCAGCAACAAGCCCACTGACGGTGAGCAGGCGCTGAACAGGGCGCGAATTTCCGGCAGAGTTTCCGCCACCATCATCAGGTGGTGGTGGTAGGCCAGACGCAGGCCATAACGCTGAAACAGCGCATCGGCGAAGGTGGAGAGGCGGTCGCCATAGGCTTGCACCTGATCGTCGGGGAACAGGCGGCGCTGCGCCAGCGGCACATCCAGCGCGTTATCGGTCATCCAGCCGCACTCGCCATACACCATCACCTGCGCACCATTTTCCTGTAGCAACGCGGCATGGTTATGCACCGCGTCCAGCTCCTGTGCCACGTTGCGTTCGGTGAGGAAACCATCATGCCAGCCCGAAACCAGTTGGAGCTGATGTTGTGCCAGTAGGGCACGCAATGCACCGGGTTCACGTGGAAAAATGCGGCTCAGTTCGACACCCTGATAACCGGCCTGTGCCGCCTCCGTCAGACATTGCTCTGCGCGGGTTCCGGCACCGAGATGTTGCAGCACTTCATTGACCCAGGAGAGCGGGCTGACGCCCAGTTTAGGCGCAGGCTGCCCGCTCCGATAAAACGCATCCTTAATCATTGGCTTTTCCACCCTTGGTTGTGATGAGCACGAAAATAGCGGATGCAATTTTGCTGCGCCACGGCTAATTTGAAGGGAAACCTTCAAATTTTGACGTTAAAGCGTCAGGTGAAAATTACCGTGATGAATCGCAAAAAAACCACGCTGGAACAGATTGCAGCAGCAGCTAATGTCAGCCTGAGTACCGTGGACCGGGTGATGAATCGACGCGGTGGCGTCTCTCCGGCCAAAGAGGCGCGGGTGCTGGAATGGGCCAGCAAACTTAACGTCGACCGCGTGTTATTTCGTGGCTATATGCGCGCATTGCGGGTGGCGATATTGCTGCAATCCCCCAAAAATCCGTTCTACAAGGGGCTGCGCAATGCGTTTACCGATCTCGGTGCCGCGATGGCGGAAATGCGGATTAATGGTGTGATGCATTACCACAATCCTGGCAACATCCGCGCCACCATCAAACAGGTGGAAACGATCGCCGCCAGCCATGATGCCTTGATTGTGGTGTGCCCCAATGATGCGGATCTGGCCGATGCGCTACAACGTGTCTCAGGCCAGTTGCCGATTCTCACCCTGGCTACCGATATCCCCGCCAGCGGACGGCTGGCCTATATTGGCCCGGATAACCGGCAAATGGGACGCGCCGCCGGGGAATTGATGGGGCGTTTTCTTGGTGAGCGGGGCGGTGATGTGGTGGTGGTGCTGGGGATGCACAATATGATTGGGCATGAGGAGCGTGAACGTGGTTTTCGCGCGGTGCTGCGTGAGCGTTTTCCGGCCTGCCAGTGGGTGGCAACACTGGAGAGCGCGGAAGATCAACGGCGCGCCGGAGATGTGGTGCGCCAGGCCTTGCTGGAGAATCCACGCATCGGTGGCATTTACAACACCTCGTCAGGCAACAGCAATATCATTGCCACGTTGCAATCACTCGGACGGCAAGCGCAGGTCATCACTCACGAACTGACACCGGAACGACGCTTGATGCTGCGTGAAGGATCGCTGGCGGCGATCATTGATCAAAATCCGCGTGAGGAAGCGCGGCGTGCGCTGGCGCTGCTGGCACGCCATTTCAATCGCAGCGACGACTTTTCGCTGCACGATAACATCACACCGTTCAATTTATTTATTCGTGAGAACTGCCCGGCAGAAGCTGAACTGTAGCGGCGCGAGATATCGCGCCACGGTAAAAATGTTATTTGGCAAACAGCTGGCTCATATCTTTAAAGGCTTTGAATTCCAGTGCGTTGCCGCAGGGGTCAAACAAGAACATGGTGGCCTGTTCGCCAACCTGACCTTTAAAGCGAATATAGGGTTCGATAACGAATTTGGTGTTGAACCCGCGCAAACGCTCCGCCAGCGCTTCCCACTCATCCCAATGCAGAATAATGCCGAAGTGCGGCACCGGGACATCATGGCCGTCGACCGGGTTGGAATGCACATTTTCCTGGGACGCGGTTTTGGGGTGTTCGTGGATCACCAACTGATGCCCATAGAAATCAAAATCGACCCATTGGGCGCTGGAGCGACCTTCGGCCAAACCAAAAATGGTGCCGTAGAAGGTACGTGCCGCATCAAGATCGTAAACCGGGATGGCAAGGTGAAACGGGGAAAGGCTCATAATGTCTCCAGCAGCAAAAGGAAGGGGCGATGCGCCGCTGGTTGCGGCGTCTGGAGAAAATCATACGAATGGTTTTGTTTGAATAAAAACAATATATAGTTGGGATTAATACAAATAAAATTTGAGCATTGGCGATGATCCGGGAACTGAAAACCTTCATGGTGGTGGTGCAGGAGGGTAACTTTGCCGCCGCAGGTGACAAAATTGGTCTGACTCAGGCGGCGGTGAGCGCGCAGATGATCAGGCTGGAAGCCGAACTGGGTTTTGATCTCTTTGACCGTTCCGGGCGGAGCGCCAGGCTCAATTTGCGTGGACAACAGCTACTGCCACAGGTGGATGAACTGTTGACGCTGTATCGTCATCTCGGCGATAAGGCCGAATTGCCCCGCCCGGCAACCCGCGTTACCCTCGGCGCGATTGCCTCAATTCAACGTTCGCTGTTACCGGTGGCGCTTACGCGCTTTCATAAACAGTTTCCGGGCTGTCAGACGCGCATTGTGCCGGGGTTGTCGTTGGAACTGGTTAACCTGGTGGATGCCGGGGAGCTGGATCTGGCGGCGGTGATCCGCCCGCCGTTTGCGTTACAAGCCGACTTACACTGGACAACGTTACGCCGTGAACCCTATCGATTGATTGTGCCGCGCCAGGTGAGCGGGGATGATCCGACACAGCTGTTGGCGACACATCCGTTTATCCGTTATGACCGTACCTCTTTTGGTGGCCGTCAGGTGGATCGTTATCTGCGCGAACGCGGCATCAACGTACAGGAGTTGTGTGAAGTCGATGAGCTGGAAGCGATTGTCAAACTGGTGGCAAATGGGTTGGGAGTGGCGCTGGTGCCACAAACCCAGGCGACAACCCGTTGGCCGAAGACGGTACGGGTGGTGGAGATGGGGGGAGAAACGTTTTACCGCGAAGTAGGGCTGGTGCAGCGGGCCAGCCATCCCCATTCGGAGCTGGCTGGCGAGCTGAGTCGTTTGCTGGTGCGGGCGTAGTTGAAATGAACTGCTTGAATGAATTTTCGTATTTGAATTTATATTATTGACGATCTTAATTCATTTACTAAGGTAATTTATTGTACGATAAGCAGCGTAATAACCATTTATACGGAATGTCAGGGTTAGAATTCCTTAAGGAAATATTTTAAAACGCTGTTGCTAAACGTCTAAACCCAATGGAGAATGCTTATGGAAAAAATTATAGACGAGAAAAATGAAAAGATACTCACATCCATAGCAAAAAGATTCAAGCGTGATCTACCTCAAAATGATTATCATATTTTTGAAACCCCCGATTCTGATCTGACTAAAAAGGCTCATGAACGAATCCAAAAACTCTATCGGAATGTATTGAGCCGACAGACTCTGTCACTTGGCTACCCTGTAAATCAGAAGTTGGATTACTCAGTGATCTCTCCATTTTTAAATCTTCATATTAATAATGCGGGAGATCCCTATGATGCCAGTTCAACATTGTTAAATACACGGGACCTGGAACAGGAGGTTTTAGACTATTTTGCAAATCTTTGGCATGCTATACCCCGCAGCCCACTAACACCTGAATCATTTTGGGGCTATGTGCTGGCGATGGGTTCCACTGAAGGTAATTTATATGCAATGTGGAGCGCTCGTGAATATTTCAAAGGTAAAGTTTCCTCATGCGAACAAAGCATTCAAAGATCACGAAATCCTGTTCTTTATTTTTCCAGCGAGTCACATTATTCGATAGAAAAAAGTGCGAGTATTTTAGGTGTAGATACTTTTCAGCAGATAGGTAATGCTTATTTTCCAGGAGAGTGCCCTATAACAGAGGATGGCCACTGGCCGCATGGCGTGCCTGTGGATGAGTATGGTGGGGTGGACCCATACCTTCTTGAACTATTGGTGAGTTTTTTTGCAAATCATGGTTATCCTCCCATTATTGTGCTTAATGTGGGCACAACCTTTCAAGGGGCATTTGATGACGTAACGTTAGTCTGGCAACGAATAGCTCCCATCCTAAAGCAAAATGGGTTCTGCATTGAAACCGATTGTTTTAGTCGCCCAGATTTTTGGATTCATATCGATGGTGCACTCGGTGCTGCGTACTTGCCTTATTTAGAAATGGCTTATCAGAGCGAATTGAGTCATGTAAAGGGAGGGCTTTTTGATTTTCGACTTCCTTGGGTGAATTCAATCGTGATGAGTACACATAAATGGTTCGGATCTCCATTCGTTTCGGGCATTTATATGAGTAAAGAAAAATACCGAATGGCCCCTGCTACGCTCCCGGAATATATCGATTCTCCTGACACTACTTTAAGTGGTAGCCGAAATGGGTTATCAGCGTTGATGCTATGGTATGCTGTATTTTCAGTTAGTTCGGAAAAACAGGCAGTCATCGCTGCAAGATGTGAAAAAGTTGCGGCGTATGCCTATGAGTGCATGCATGAGATAAAAAAAATTCATCCTGAATTTCGTGTCATAAGGGGACCACAGTCATTAGTTGTTTTATTTTCCAGGCCTTGCGATGAAATATTCAATAGATTCCAATTAAGTGGAAGGGGGGAATTGGCTCATATCGTAGCCATGCCGCATGTTACATATTCAGCCATTGATTGTCTGGTTAATGCCTTGAAAGAATCAGATATGTTTAGCTGATTTAAAAAGTTTAATATCATTAAGGACGATTCAATGAAATGCAGACATGCTGAAATTTCGGATTTAAAAAGTATCTGTAGTCTTTTAGCAGATGAGTTCTATGATGATCCTGTGCTTAGATTCGCTTTTACTGATACCGGCAGAGAGCAACGTTTATCAAGATTGGAAGGTTTTTTTCGTATTTATTTCAATCTGGCATTAGAATATGGCGGGATTCTTCTTGCTGAAAATGATGTCGGGGTCTTGGTTTATTTTCGCCCTGAGTTGATGGAAATTAATGAAGAAGAGCATCAACAGGTCAACTGTCTACTGCAGCAAGAGTGTGGTTCCGATTATGATAAAGTTATTAGTTTGATGAACGGACTTGAGAATTCTCATCCACATACAGATCCTCATTTTTATGTATTTCTTATTGCGGTAAGAAGCTCATGCCGTCGCAAAGGTGTGGCTACAGCTTTACTCGCAGCCCTGAATATGATGCTTGATCGTGAGGAGATGGGATGTTATGCAGAATGTACAACACTGACTACTCAGTATTTATTTGGACAGCTTGGTTACGGCGAGATCTCACCTCCGCTAATGATAGAAGGCTTTCCGAGTTTGTATCCGGTATGGCGTGAGCCTGCGGTTTTAGCACCTGCCAGTGCAGACCTTGATACTGTTTTACTAATTTGACATGAAATAATTCGTTGACGTTGGGCCTTCCTTTGTTAGGTTGTCCCAATTTTTTTTATAATTTTCTGGAATTAAGCCATAATCAGGAAAAAATACTATAATTTGAGCCAAGGCATAGTTTGGATTAACATTTCAACATAGCTTAGTTAGCAGTTCACAACTTTAGAGAGACACGGTATGACTTTCTTCGCAAATGTTAACAAAAATAATCATGTAAAGCAGTATTTGGAAAAAAATCTTGAAAAATACGCAGGGATTGATTACGCATATTTTTTAATGAATAAGAGAAATATAGATGAAATAGTTGTCATTAGTAGTATTTCAAAATATTTTGATGAAGTCTACTTGGCAAAAAAACATCAAAGAATAGATCCTGTAATCATAAATGCATTGAATAGGGTCTCTCCTATCATATGGGATGAGAACTTAATGATTAACTCCCAGTGGACAATCAATAAAATTTTCAATGCGGTTAAGCCATTTTATAACATTGTGAGCGGCCAGACTTTTGTTTTACATGATTATAATAATAATCTTGTATTGTTATCATTATACATTAATAAGTATTTAATGGTCGATGTAAACGAAAAGGCAACAAAGGACAGACATGATCTTCAGGGGCTTTTGATTGATACTCATGAAATGATGCTCCATCTTTATCGCGATGAAAGTGAAAGGCATAAAAGTGAAGAGAATATGCTTTCATCTCGTGAAAATGAAATTCTCTACTGGAGTAGTACTGGGAAAACTTACCCGGAAATTGCGCACATGTTGAACATTACTGTCAGTACAGTTAAGTTCCATATGGGTAAGATTGTAA